>JBKHJU010000009.1:0-13704 GCA_046537985.1 Longimicrobiales bacterium | reverse complement strand
GGTCGGCACCCTGGATTCCTTCTTCGTCCGGGTGGCGGGAAGCTTCGCCCTGGAGCTCGGGCTTCCCCGGACGTGGAGCATCGCCGACGAGCCATCGAGCGCCCGGCTCGAATCCGAGGCTCTGGAAGACATCCTCGAGTCGACCGACCGGGACGAGGTGCTGGAGCTGATCCGGGCGCTTGCGGGCGTGGACGCGACCCGCTCCGTGCGCGAGCGCATCCTGGACCACGCCCGGGAGCTCCGGAGCCTTCTGCATCAGATCGATCCCCGGGCCCGGCGACCGTGGCACCCTTTCACCGAAGACGAGCCCCCCCCGGACCGGGAGGAGAGGAACCGGGTCGCCGAACGGATCGAGAGGCTTCGGCCTCCGAGCAACAAGGACGGCACCCCGAACAAGAGCTGGCGGAATGCCCTGGAGGCCGCCGCCGTGGCCGTCCGGGAGGGAGACTGGGACTCCGTCCTGGGAAAGGGGGTCGGATCCAAGATCCTGGAGGGTGAGACCGAGTTCAGCCGGAATGCCATCGAGCCGAGGGTGAGGGAAGTCTTCGAGGAGGCCCTGGAGCTGGCCCGACGGGCGATCCGGGCCGACCTCGACGCCCGGAGCCGGGCCCTCGGGACCCTCGCCCAGCGGTTCGACGCCGCGCTGGACACCCGTCAGCGACGTGCCGGCTCGTTTCGATTCGACGACGTGACCCGGATGCTCGGCGGAACCGACCCCCTTTCGGGTCGCAGCGATCTCTGGTACCGCCTGGATCAACGAGCCCGGCACCTCCTCCTCGACGAGTTCCAGGATACCTCCCTCCTCCAGTGGGAAGCCCTGAAGCCCCTGGCCGAGGAGATCCTCTCCGGTCACGCCGGGGAGCGGGCGGCCGTGATCGTCGCCGATCCCAAGCAGTCCATCTACGGATGGAGGGGAGCCGAGCCCGAGCTCGTCCATCGAGTGGGGCAACGCTTCGTCCTGGACCGGGATCGCCTGCGCCTGTCCTACCGGTCGTCGTCACGAGTCCTGGACTTCGTGAACCGGATCTTCGGGGACATGGACCGACGGTCCATCTGGGACGACGTCCCCGAGGATCGGACGTTCGTCCGCGACTGGCTCGAGGACTTCGAGCCCCACGAGGCGGCACGGGCGCTTCCCGGTCGGGTCCGGCTGGAGGTGGGGCCCCGGGAGGAGTCGATGCGGTCCGACGATCGCCCACTCATGATGCGTCGGGCCGCGGAACGGATCGCCGGTATTCGGGGGCGAGCGCCCGACTTCACCGTGGGGGCGCTCCTCCGAAAGAACCGAAACGTTCCTCTCCTCATCGCCGAGCTGAGGGCCCGGGGCATCGAAGCCAGCGAAGAGGGAGGCACCCTCCTGACCGATTCCCCGGCGGTCACCGCCGTCCTCGCCCTGCTTCGCCTGGCGGACCACCCCGGCCACACCATCAGCAGGTATCACGTGGCCCGAAGTCCGCTGGGACCTCGCCTCGGGCTCGACACCCACGAAGATCCGGCGTCGGCCCGGGCCCTCTCGCGGAGGGTCCGGAGGCGACTCGTGCACGACGGGTACGGGCTCACCCTGGACGCCTGGGCCGAAATGCTGACCTCCGACGCCGCGCTCGGGACCCGGGATCACCGCCGGATCGCCCAGCTGGTGGAACTCGGCTTCGCGTGGGACGGGAAGAGCCCGACCCTGCGGCCCGGAGACTTCGTCCGATTCGTCGAAACCGAGAAGGTCGAAGATCCGACGGCGGCGGCCGTCCGTGTGATGACGGTGCATCAGGCGAAGGGCCTCGAGTTCGACGTGGTCGTCCTTCCGGAGCTGGACCTCCGCCTGGTCGGAGGGGGTGGGCGGACACCCGCCGCCCTTCCGGAGCGGGACTCCGAGTCCGGACGGATCCTCCGGATCTTTCCGTACGTGAAATCGGACGCGCGGGAGCTCGTGCCTGAGGCGGAACCGGCCGTCTCCGAAGACCAAAGGGCCGCGCTGCGTGACGCCCTGGGCGTTCTCTACGTGGGGATGACGCGGGCCCGCTTCTCCCTCCACCTTCTGGTGGCGGCCGACCCGGATGGAGGTCCGACGTCGGCGTCGACCTTCGCCCGGCTGCTCCGCGAGGCCCTGGACGCCCACGAAGACCCGGTGTCCGACGGCGACGTCCTCTTCGAAGAGGGCACCGACGACTGGCCGGAACGGGTGCCGGACGAGGAGCGTCGGCCCGCCGGCCACATGTCCCCTCCCGAGCCCCTCGAGCTCGACGTCCACCTGGCGTCGCGCGGGAGTCGGCGGCGCATCCTCCCACACCGGAGCCCTTCGGAGCTCGAAGGCGGCGAGGCGGTGCGCCTCTCGGACCTCCTCTCCCTGGACGAGGACGGCAGCCGCGCCTCGGCCCGGCGGCGGGGAATCGTCGTTCACGAGTGGTGCCGACGGATCGGCTGGCTCGAGGACGGCCTCCCCGGCCCCGACCGGCTCCTCTCCAGCGGGCGACGCGCCGCCCCCGAGATGTCCGAAGGCGAGCTGAGGAGCCTCCGGGACGACTTTTTCGGGTGGCTGGAGTTCCCGGAGGTACGTCGGGTCCTGAGCCGGGACGACACGGCCCATGGGGAAGAGGACGTCCAGCTGGAAAGGGAGTGGCCCTTCGCGGTGCGCCGGGGAGACGAGATCGTCGAGGGAATCGTGGATCGCCTGGTCCTCTTCCTCGACGGGGACGGACGTGTCGTGCGCGCCCGGATCCTGGACTTCAAGACCGATCGGGTGGAATCGGGGAAGGGGAGGAGAGCTCCCGGAGCGGATCCGATTCATCCGTTCGTCGAGCGCTACCGACCCCAGCTCGAGGCCTATCGGGATGCCGTCTCCCGGGCTCACGCGGTGGAGTCGGCGAAGGTCGAAGCCCTCCTGGTGTTCCTGCCCGCGGGACGCACGGAGCCCCTCTGAGCGTCAGACGAGTTGCGACGCCGTCTCGAATCGTCGTCGGAGGAGCGGGGCCGGACGAGGGTCTCGCCCGGTCAGTCGTCGCCGTCGTCCTCGTCGTCCGACCCCCGGACGGTCTCGACGACGATGACTCCGTTCGCCGCCTCCGAGTACCGGGACGCGGCCGCGGGTCCGCTCAGGACCTGGATGCGCTCGACCTGATCCGCCGGAATCGTCTGGAGGACGGTGAGGGCGTATCCATTGCCGGTGACCGACACGTCGGGCCCCCGGCTGTCGATGCGGATTCCGTCCAGGTAGATGGCCGGCCAGTTCGACCCCATGATGGTCCCGATCCCCCGAATCCGAAGGTCGGACCCGCTTCCCACGGTGCCGGAGGCGCCCCCGACGGACAGTCCCGGGATTCGACCCACCAGAAGGTCGAGGGCGGTCCGAAAGCGTCCGTCATCCCCGCCGCGAACCTCGTAGCGGGAGTGTCCCGCCGAGCGCTCGGAACGCTCCCCGGGCACGAAGAGCTCCTGAAGCATGTTCTCCATCCGGGGCAGGAAAACCTCGAAGGTGCGAAAGTCCCCCTCCTGCACCAGGACCTCTTCCACCACGGTGCCGTACCCCGACTGGGTGACTCGCATCGTCACGGGTCCCAGGGGGAGCTCCAGGAAGACGAACCCTCCGTCCTCGTCGGTGCGCGTCTCACGATCGACCTCGACCAGGGTGACCGTCGCTCCGCCGACGGCCTCCGAGTTCACCTCGTCACGGACGATTCCCACGAGGGAGCCTTGAGCCTGTCCCGCAGCGGGGACGGGAAGAGCCGTCCACGCCAGCAAGAAGAGGAGCGCCCCCACCAGGGGGTGAAGCGGTGAGAGCGTCGAGAACGTCGCCGATCGGGTCACCGATTCCTGAATCATGGGACCAGTCTCGAGGAGAAAAGCCGAGAAGAGCAACCGGCCGGGGCGAGCGGGCGCAGGCCGCCGACACCGACGTAATGTACCATCGAGTCAACACTCCTGTACACTCTCCTTCTTGATACTCCCGAGGGTCGCTCGGGTGCCGGATGTTCCCGAACCGCCGGCGCCACGTGCCATCGAACCGACGACGGACTCGGGAGCGCTACCGACCCCGTTCCGGAAGATCTCCGGCGACCCCCTACCTTCGCGACCAGGCCCCTTGCCAAAAGGCCGGCAGGCAAGGAGCTTTCTCCCTTATCGGGTCCCCCTCGCCGGTTCCCCCACCGGCCCACCGGGATCAGCCGGCATCCAGACCGAAACAGAACGCTGCCCGAACCCTGCATTCGATGTCCGATCGTTACGTCTACTACTTCGGCAACGGCCAAGCCGAGTCGGGGAAGCACCAGAAGCAGCTCCTGGGCGGCAAGGGAGCCAACCTCCACGAGATGACCCGCCTCGGACTCCCGGTACCGCCGGGATTCACCATCTCCACCGAGGCCTGCCTCCACTACCTGGAGCATCTCGCCGTCCCGCCGACCCTCGAGGACGAGGTGGCGGAAGCCCTTTCGAGACTCGAAGGGGATACGGGAAAGACGTTCGGCGGAGAGGAGGGGATTCCCCTGCTGGTCTCGGTCCGGAGCGGCGCCGCCATCTCCATGCCTGGAATGATGGACACGGTCCTGGACCTGGGACTCAACGACGAGACCGTGGAGCGCCTGGCCACAGAGGCCGAAGACCGGACCTTCGCATGGGATGCGTATCGCCGCCTCGTACAGATGTACGGGGACGTGGTTCTGCAGGTCTCCCACGCCCGGTTCGAGAAGCTCCTGGAGCAGAAGCGTCGGGAGCGGGGCGTGGAGAGCGACAGCGAGCTGGGTGAGGAGGACCTGGAGAAGCTGACCCGGGCCTTCCAGAGCCAGGTCGAGACCACCACGGGACAACCCTTCCCCCAGGACCCGGTGGATCAGCTCTGGGGTGCGATCCGGGCGGTCTTCCGCTCGTGGAACAACGACCGGGCGATCGCCTACCGGGAAGCCTCGGGAATCCCCCACGATCTGGGGACGGCGGTGACCATCCAGGCCATGGCCTTCGGCAACCTGGGCAGGTCCTCGGGCTCGGGAGTGGCGTTCACACGGGATCCCTCCACGGGAGAGAACGTCCTCTACGGTGAGTTCCTCCAGAACGCCCAGGGAGAGGACGTTGTGGCCGGGATCCGGGACCCCCTCCCCATCGACGACATGAAGAAGGTCTTCCCCGAGATGTACGGGGAGCTCCAGGAGGTTCGTGGGATCCTGGAGAAGCACTATCAGGACATGCAGGACTTCGAGTTCACGGTGGAGCGGGGGAACCTCTACCTCCTGCAGACCCGTACCGGAAAGCGGAGCGCCCGCGCCGCGGTCCCGATCGCCGTGAACATGGTGGACGAGGAGCTCGTCGACCGGGACACGGCAGTCTCCCGGGTCGACCCCCATCAGCTCGAGCAGCTCCTCCATCCACACCTGGATCCGAACCACGACGGTGAGGAGCTCACGAGCGGTCTCGCGGCATCGCCGGGTGCGGCGTCGGGACAGGTGGTCTTCGACCCGGACGAGGCGGCGGCCCGGGGAAGCGCCGGCGAGCAGGTGATCCTGGTCCGCTCCGAGACGTCGCCGGAAGCATTCGCGGGCATGGTCGCCTCGCAGGGAATCCTGACCTCGCGGGGAGGAATGACCTCCCACGCGGCCGTGGTGGCCCGGGGCATCGGCAAGCCCTGCATCACGGGAGCCCGGACGCTGGAGATCGACGAAGAGGCCGGACGGGCCAAGGCGAACGGCATGGTGATCGAGCGCAACGACTGGATCACCGTGGACGGGAGCCAGGGTCGCGCATTCCGGGGAAAGGTGCCCACCGTGGAGCCCGAGCTCACCGACGAGTTCCAGCGCCTTCTGGTATGGGCCGACCAGCGTCGCCGGCTCCGGATTCGAGCCAACGCGGACACCCCGGAGGACGCGAGAAAGGCCCGGGAGTTCGGTGCCGAGGGAATCGGGCTCTGCCGAACCGAGCACATGTTCTTCGAGCGTGATCGGATCCACGCGGTTCGGGAGATGATCCTGGCCGCGGACCAGGAGCATCGTGCTCGGGCCCTGGCCCGTCTCCTCCCCATGCAGCGGGAGGACTTCGAGGGAATCTTCCGGGCCATGGACGGCTTTCCGGTGACGATCCGCCTCCTCGATCCGCCCCTCCACGAATTCCTCCCGGTCGACGAAGACGAGGTCCGGGGCCTCGCGGACCGCACCGGCATGGACGTGAAGGAGCTGGCGGCCCTCGTGGAGCGGCACCGGGAGCAGAACCCCATGCTCGGGCACCGGGGCGTCCGCCTGGGGATCATCTACCCCGAGATCACCGAGATGCAGGCCCGGGCCGTCTTCGAGGCCGCGGTGGCCGCCGACGCCGCGGGGGTGGAGGTGCGCCTCGAGGTCATGGTGCCCCTGGTCGTGGTGGCCGAGGAGCTTCGACGCCAGCGGGATCTCATCCGGGACGTCGCCTACGCCGTCTTCGAAGAGACCGGACGGGAAGTGCCCTACAAGGTGGGCACCATGATCGAGGTTCCGCGGGCGGCGCTGACAGCCCGGGAGATCGCCGCCTCCGCCGACTTCTTTTCCTTCGGGACGAACGACCTGACCCAGACCACCTTCGGGATCTCCCGGGACGACTCGGGCTTCTTCCTGCCCGCCTACCTGGATCAGGGCATCCTCCCGGCCGATCCCTTCGAGCAGCTCGACGTGGACGGGGTCGGACGGCTGGTGCGGTTCGCCGTGGAGGAAGGAAGGCAAGTGAAGCAGGGCCTGTCGGTGGGCATCTGCGGAGAGCACGGGGGTAACCCCGAATCCGTGGCCTTCTGCCACGACGTCGGGTTGAGCTATGTCTCCTGCTCCCCGTACCGGGTCCCCGTCGCTCGGCTTGCCGCCGCCCAGGCCGCCTTCGAGGGAGCCCGAAAGGAATAGCGGCCGCGGTGGACGAAACCCTGCACGAGGCCTTCTGAGAATCTCTCCGGACGCAAGCCGTTTCGAGGAGAGCGGGATCTACCACCGATGAGGGATCGACGAACGGAACCCGGGCCGGAGGCGACGTCGTCGCACCCGACAATCGACGTCCGCGCCGGGCGAAAGAAGGGCACGCTCGTGCTCCTCTTGATCGTCTCCTTCCTCCTCCTTCTCCTTCCTCTCGGGGTCTCCCTGGACCTCTTTGGAGGCGGGCCCGATCCCGTGGTCGTAGGCTTCCTTCCCTTCCAATCGCCCCCCGGCGAGGAGGAGCTGGAGCGGACGGCCATCGCGGTGATGGAAGGCGTCCATGGTCGATTTCGCGACAATGCCGGCTCCCACCTCTCCCTCGTCGGTCCCAGCGTCACCCAGCGATTTCGTGACTCCGGTCGGATGCCCCAGGAGCTCGGTCGGCGGATCGCTGCCGACGTCGTCGTGATCGGGGGACTCCGCCCCGGGTCGGAAAACACCGCTCTCCTTTCGGTGGCCCTGATCCGCGTGGAGGACGGAAGGTCCCTCTGGACCGAGGAGATCGAGCTCCGCACCCCGACGTCGCCTGCCGGTCGTGAGGAGCTGATTCAGTGGCTGGTGAGTCGCCTGCGGAGAGCCCTCCAGGCCACCCGCGTGCCGTCGTGACCCGAACGGAAGCTCCGCAATCCGGCGGCAGGTTGGTTTCTGAAACCCCGTGGGCGAAGATCCCGTAGGGCGGGCTGGAAACGAGATCGGGAGAACCGATCACCCGACTCCATAGGACCTCATCGGGGGGCACCATGGCCACGACGAATCGAGAAACCGGGGAGACGAGCGGCACGGCAGGACCGGGGGCGAGCACCGGTGAGGTCCCGGCGCCGGCTCGGTCCTTCACCGCCGTCGCCCTGGCGATGGGTCTCTACGGCCTTCTCCTCCTCATGACCGTGGTGTACGAGCTGTCCCTCGGCGACGTGATCCGACCGGCACCCTGACGGACCGACCTCGGCCGATGGATCAGTGGGAAGCGAAGACGCTGGTGCGTCCGTCGGCGTCGAAGGCCAGGACGTCGTAGGAGTCGGGAGCGCGGCCCGGAACCTCCATTCCCGGCGATCCGACGGGCATGCCGGGGACCGAGATCCCGGCCACCTGCGGCTGCTCTTCGAGGAGCCTTCGGATGTCGGATGCCGGAACATGTCCCTCCACCAGGTAGTTCCCGATCTGGGCCGTGTGGCAGGAGCGGAGGCGACCGGGGATTCCGAGGAGATCCTTCACCTGATCCACGTCGTCCCGGTCCTCCACCGTCACCTCGTAGCCGTTCTCCCTCAGGTGCTCGATCCACCCCTCGCAGCACCCGCAGGTCGGAGCCTTGTAGACGAGGACCGCAGGCGCGTCGTCGGGGGCGGCGCTGACCCCGGCGCCTTCCGTCTGCATCTCCTGCATGGCGGTCACGGAGGGGCTCTCGTCCGACGGGGTGTCGGAGGCCCGTCCCTCGACTCCACATCCCAGGACCAGGAGGGAGGCGGAGAGGACGAGTGCGGCGGAAGTGAGCTGCTTTCCGATACGGGACATTCCAGAGGCTCCGGGATCTCAGGCTCGGATGAGGGCCGGCAACCGGGACGGGCCGCTTCGTCGGAAGAGCGGCACCTCGGCACCGGACGTCAAATCTACAGGAATCGGGACTCTTGCTCCACCCCGGCCGAGTCCCGACCTTGCGGGCTGGATGGGCCCGAACCGCACGGGTCGGCGTCCGCCGGATCCGTCCTCGGCGAACCTCGGCCCGCACCGTGATCTCGACTCGACAGGAGGCGCACCATGCCGGCGGAGCTGTATCCCTGGATCCACCTGGTCGGCCGCATCCTCTTCTCGCTGGTCTTCGTCCTGAGCGGCGTGAATCACCTGATGCAACGTCAAGCGATGACCGAGTACGCACGGGCGAGAGGCCTCCCCACCCCGGGCCTCGCCGTCGTCCTGAGCGGAATCGTCCTCCTGGCGTGCGGCCTCATGATCGGCGTGGGTTATCGCCGCTTCATCGCGGCCGGGATCCTCTTCCTCTTCCTCGTCTCCACCGCCTTTCTCATGCACCCCTTCTGGAAGGAGGAGGACCCCCAGGCGCAGCAGAACGAGATGACCCACTTTCTCAAGGATCTGGCTCTGGCCGGGGCCGCCCTGATCATCGCGTACTACGCCGGAACGCCGTGGCCGCTCGCGCTGGGATGATCGACGGGGCCGACCCGCTGAGCGCGACGGGGACGGCCTCCGTGCCCCTCGGCCGTCCACGCTGCTCCGCCTGCCCGACTCAAGGACCGCCGTGAGAAACCTGGTCATCCGGCTCTTCATCAACGCGGTCGCTCTCTGGGGCGCGTCGGAGGCCGTGGGCGGCGTCCAGCTCACGGACGACTTCACCGGCGTCCTCGTCGTGGCAGCCATCTTCGGGCTGGTGAATGCCCTCATCAAGCCTCTTGTGACGCTCCTCGCCCTCCCCCTGGTTCTGCTGACCCTCGGACTGATCACCGTCGTGATCAACGCCCTCATGCTCATGCTCACCGCCGCCATCTCGGACTCCCTGTCCGTGGAGGGATTCTGGGCGGCCCTTCTGGGAGCCCTGGTGATCTCGGTCGTGAGCTTCCTCCTCAGCGCCTTCCTCGGCGAGCGGATGAAGAGCGAGCAACCGGCCTGATCACGGCTTCAGGTCAGATTCGGGTTCAGGGTATAGGTTCCCACGATCTCGGACTCGTCGAGGACGTGGCCCTGGATGGCCTCCATGGCCTCGCGCCCGCCGAACTCGCCCTGGAGCCCCAGGGTGGCGATGTCCAGGGCGTAGACCCGGAAGTGGTAGCGATGGATGCGCTCGTCGTTCCACGGGGGGCAGGGACCGTCGTACCCGCCGTACACTCCCTCCATGTCTTCGTCCCCCGCGAACAAGTCCGTGTAGTCGTTCCGCCCCCGGACCCCGTACTCGGTCTGCCCCGGATCCTTGCCGCGGGGGGTGATACCGTCGGAGTCGAGCCCCTCCGCGAGCTCCCGCGTCGACGGAGGGACGTCCACCAGCACCCAGTGATAGAAGTCCGTCCGCTCCAGATCCGCGGGAATCGTCCTTCCCTCCTGGTTCGCCTCGTCCGCGACGCTGGGGACGTCCACGTCGACGCAGATGACAACGAATGAACGGACCCCGTCGGGGACGTGGGTCCAGCCCAGATGCGGGCTCCGGTTCGCGGCCATGGCCACGTGCCCGTCGGGATCGGGAACGCAGAAGGCGTACTCTCCGGGGATGGGCTGGCCCTCGCTGATGGAGTCGCTGAAGAGATTCATGGACACCTCGGGATGGAAAGTCGAAGGATCTCGAAACTCACGCTGGGGTTCTCATGGGCGTCGCAGCGTGAAACCCACCAGCCGGGCCCATGTTCACGCCGTGTCCGGACGAAGGATGGAAGGAGGGTCTCCAGCCGTGTCGAGAATTCCGGAGACGTTTCTCGCATTGCTCCTGGTGATGGCGATTCCGATCGGAGCTTCCGCCGCCCAGGATGGGGGCCAGGAATCTTCCACCGATCCGGCGGACCTGGCGCTGACCTACATCGTCGATCTGGCCGCGAACGCTTCCGGGGGCGTGGACCGGGGCGTGGTCGGGCTCGGGAATCTCGACGCCGTCGTCCGACTCGACGGCGAGTCCCTCGCGGGCTGGGAAGGTGCCGAGCTCCTTCTCTACGGTCTCGGAAACCACGGGGGAAAGGTGACGGCCCTGACCGGAGACGCCCAGGCGGCGAACAACATCGAATCTCCGGCGAGCTTTCGGCTCTACGAAGCCTGGATCCAACAGAATTTCCCGCAGGCCGACCTCTCGGTGCTGGCGGGACTGTACGACGTCAACTCGGAGTTCGACGTCCTCCGGGAGGCCCGGGTCTTTCTGAACAGCTCCTTCGGGATCGGCGCCGAGTTCGCCGCCAGCGGACGGAACGGTCCCTCCATCTTCCCGGTGACCTCCCTTGGCACCCGAATCCAGTGGCACCCCACCCATCGATGGTACGTACAGGGCGCAGTCCTCGACGGAGTGCCCGGCGACCCGGCGGATCCCGGCGCCACGGCCATCCACCTCTCGTCCGACGATGGAGTCCTCTGGGTGGCCGAGCTGGGCCACCTGGCGCACGCGAGACCGGAAGAGGAGATGGGGGAACCCGAGCTCGGTCGGAATCACGTCCACCGCTGGCTGTCCTGGCGGGTCTCCCTCGGCGCGTGGGGCTATTCCCGGTCCGGGCAGCCCATCGGGGGAGCCGACACGGGAGGTCCCGGGTCGGCGACTTCCCACCCCGGCGCCTATGCCATGGTCGAGCTCCATCGCTACCGGGAGAGCGAGGGCGATCAGGTCCTGGGTGTCTTCGCCCGGGCCGGGATCGCCGACGACCGGACGAATCGCTTCGGCGCATACACCGGCTTCGGGCTCAACTATCGGGGGCTCGTACCCGGCCGTGACGAAGACGTGGTCGGCCTCGGGGTGGCAACGGCTTACAACGGGCGGACGTACGAGGCGAGCCTGCGGGAGAGGGGGATTCCGGTCACCGAAGCCGAGACTTCCGTCGAGCTGACGTACCGAGCTCGTGTGACCCGCCGGATCTTCCTTCAGCCCGACCTCCAGCTGGTGATCGACCCGAACACCGACCCCCGGATCCCGGACGCGTGGCTCTTCACCACCCGCCTGGAGCTTCGGTGGTGACTCCGTCGGCCGCCGACGTGGTATCCACCGACATCCACTTCCCCGCCTCGGAGGGCGCGAGGATGCTCGTCAGCCGGGCCGAAAGAGGGTGTCGGGCTCGGGCTTCGGGGGTGCCGTCACGGTCCTGACCAGTCCGCCGTCCGCCTTCCGGCTGAGGCCCTGCCACCCACAGGTGGGACACCAGCGCCATTGGAGCCACGGAGCCAGGCGGCGGAGCCAGGGGCGACGCAACTTGAAAGTCGGCTCGAAACACGCCGGGCAGTCCCGCACCCGGGCGACGAGGAGGAGGGCTCCCACGAAGAGGAGCCCCCACCGGAGGAGGACCAGGCCCACGAGGACGGCGACGGCGATCACACGTCGAGATTCTTCACGTACTTGGCGTTCTTCTCGATGAACTCCCGCCGGGGCTCGACGGCGTCGCCCATGAGCCGGTCGAAGAGGTCGGCGGCCTCGGTGGCGCTCTCCATGGTGACCTGGAGGATGGTCCGGGTCTCGGGGTCCATGGTGGTCTTCCAGAGCTGATCGGGGTTCATCTCACCGAGCCCCTTGTAGCGCTGGAGGCTCACGCCGCGGGCGTCCTGGCCCTTCCCGTTGGTGACCCGGTGCAGGAACTCCTCCTTCTCCTTCTCGCTGTAGGCGTAGTGCTCCGTGCTCCCCTTCTGGATGCGGAAGAGGGGAGGCTGGGCGATGTAGATGTAGCCCTCGTCGATGAGCTCCCGCATCTGGCGGAAGAAGAAGGTCAGGAGCAGGGTCCGGATGTGGGCGCCGTCGACGTCGGCGTCCGTCATGATGATGATCTTGTGGTACCGGGCGTTTCCGATTTCGAACTCGTCCCGGATTCCCGTGCCGATGGCGGTGATCATGGCCCGGATCTCGTCGTTGGAGAGGACCTTGTCGATCCGGGCCTTCTCGACGTTGAGAATCTTCCCCTTGAGGGGGAGGATGGCCTGATACGAGCGATCTCGTCCCTGCTTGGCCGAGCCTCCCGCGGAGTCGCCCTCCACCAGGTAGAGCTCGGCCACCGACGGGTCGGCGATGGAGCAGTCGGCCAGCTTGCCGGGAAGGACCCCGCTCTCCAGGGCGCTCTTCCGCCGGGCCAGGTCCCGGGCCTTGCGAGCGGCCTGTCGCGCCCGGGCCGCCTGCAGCGACTTCTCGATGATGGCCTTGGCCGCCCGGGGATTCTCCTCGAGGAAGATTCCCAGGTGCTCGTTCACGGCCGCCTCCACCGCCCCCCGTACCTCCGAGTTGCCCAGCTTGGTCTTCGTCTGACCCTCGAACTGGGGCTCCCGGACCTTCACGCTGAGGACGCAGGTCAGCCCTTCCCGGACGTCGTCGCCGGAGAGGCTCTGATCGTCCTTCTTGAAGAGGTTGTTGTTGCGGCCGTAGTCGTTGATGGTCCGAGTCAGGGCCGCCTTCAGGCCCGTGAGATGCGTTCCCCCCTCGTGGGTGTTGATGTTGTTCACGAAGGTGTGGACGTTCTCGCTGAACCCGTCGTCGTACTGCATGGCGAGCTCGATCTCCGCCTCCTCCCGGCTCGCCTCGAAGTAGCACACCTTCTCGTGGATCGCCTTCCGGGACCCCCGGAGGTACTCGACGTACTCGGCAAGGCCGCCCTCGTACCGATACGCCTCGCGGATCGACTCCCCCTCGGCGTCCAGGTGACGCTCGTCGGCGAGGATGATCTCGAGCCCCTTGTTCAGGAACGCCAGCTCCCGCAGGTGGGTGGCGAGGGTGTCGAAGTTGTACTCCAGGTCGGGAAAGATCTGGGGATCGGGGCGGAAGGTGATGGTGGTCCCGCTCCCTTCGGCCTCCCCCCGGTCCTGGAGGTCCGTCTCCCTGATGCCCCGGGCGTAGCGCTGGTGGTACTCGCGGCCGTCTCGGCGGATCGTCACGTCGAGCCACTCCGAGAGGGCGTTCACGACGCTCACGCCCACGCCGTGGAGACCGCCCGAGACCTTGTAGGTGGTCCGGTCGAACTTACCCCCGGCATGTAGGGTGGTCATGGCGAGCTCCACCCCCGGAATCTTCTCGGTGGGATGCTCGTCCACCGGAATCCCCCGTCCGTCGTCCACGACCCGAACGGAGTTGTCCTCCAGGATCGTCACCTCGATGGAGGTGCAGTATCCGGCCATGGCCTCGTCGATGGAGTTGTCCACC
>JBKHJU010000351.1:0-3210 GCA_046537985.1 Longimicrobiales bacterium | reverse complement strand
CACCACCCGCGAAGACTTCCATCCCCGGCTTCAGCACCGGATCTACCACGTCGCGGACGGAGATGCCTTTTTCGGCGATGGATCCCGGGGGTCGGGGACGACGGCGGTGGCGGCCGTGGGAATTGCGATTCTGCTGACGGCGGCGGCGTGGACCCCGGTGCTGCGGCAGGCCGGCACCACCGTGAGGCTTCCTGCCATCGTGGTGAGCCAGCCACCGGGCAGCTCCGTCCGGGCCGAGGTCCAGCTTCCCCCCTCGGCCTTCTTCAGGGCGGCGGATTCCTGGCGGAGCGGTTCGGCGCCCCGATGGTCTCCGCCGACCTCCGCATGGACCGCTTCCGGGGCTCCCTCTTCTCAGGGAATCCGGGTGCCGTCCTCCATGGTGTCGACGGAGTCCGGCGGTTCCGTGACCCTGGGCTCCACCCGTTCCGGGACCAGCCGCTTCCTGAGCTCGTCGGGCGTCTCCCTCTCTCCTACCAACCCCCGGCCCGTGTTCTTCAGCACGGGGTCGCCGGGCGTCGAATCCGGGTCGGAGAGATCGGGTCTGGGCCTTGACTAGCTCCGACTCGACGACCGACGAGGAGACCGGAGGAGCGTTCTTCCTCCACGGTGAGGACGAGTTCCGGAAAGAGGAGGCGGCCCGGGAGTTGGTCCGTCGGCATCTGGACCCCGCCACCGGCGATTTCAACCTCGACCGATACCGGGGGGGAGAGCTCGACATCGAAACCCTGGCCTCGACTCTGGCCACCCCACCCATGATGGCGGAGTGGCGGGTCGTCGTCCTCCGGGAGACCGAGGCCCTGGCCCAGAGCTCCCGGGCCAGGGAGGTCGTCCTGGACGCCGTCAGGGAGCCGCCTCCGGGGCTCGCGTTCATCCTTCTCGCCACCATTCCCGAGCGCTCCAGCGCCCGCTTCTACAAGGATCTGAAGAAGCTGGCCCGGTCCACCGAGTTCGCCGAGATCTCCCAGAGCGACCTGCCGGGTTGGCTCATGGTCCGCGCGGAGGAACGCTTCGGGGCGATCATGGAGGAGGAGGCCGCCCGGGCCCTGGGTGCGGCCATCGGCTCGGATCTGGGGATCCTGGCCCAGGAGCTGGACAAGCTGGCCGAGATGGTGGGAGACGCCGGGCGCATCACCCTGGCCGACGTCGAGGCGGCGGGGACCCGGCTTCCGAAGCAGGATCGGTGGGGGTGGTTCGACATGGTGGGAGAGCGTCGCTTCGACGAGGCCCTGGTCGGCCTGCCCGTGCTCCTCCGGCAACGGGGAGAGTCGGGGGTCGGCCTCACCATCGGCCTGACCCGTCATCTCCTCCGCATTGGCGTGGCCGCCGAGGGAGGAAAGCGAGCCGTGGAGGAGCTTCTCCCTCCACACATCCGGGGCTGGCTGGGATCGAAGCTTGCGGGCCAGGCCCGGGGCTGGACGGCGGAGGGCGTCGAGGTGGCGCTCCTGCAGCTCCGCCAGGTGGATCGCCTCTTGAAGTCGAGCTCGGTGTCCGAAGAGACGATCCTCGAGAAGTGGCTCCTGGAGCGCATGGTCGAGGCTGGGGTGGAAGGGGCGGCGGCGGCCGGCGGGATACGCCGGGCCGCCACCGGGTGAGGTCGTGAGCTCGTCCCCGTCCGTCTGGGTCCGGGCCGCCGGCCTGGTCGTGGCCCTCACCGCGCTGGCCCCCCTCGCGAGCTCGACGGTGGAGCGGCTTCCCGACTGGTTCACGGACTCGGCTCATTTCGTGACGCGAGGTGCGTCGTACCTCGAGGCGCAGGTGCCGTCGTTGGATCAGGTGGACAGCCTGACGGCCCGGGGCGAGGTGGTGGCGGCCCGGTCGGCCCTCACCTCCTGGTGGGAGGCTCGCTTCGAGGAGGCGGGCCCCGTGGAGCGGCAGACGGGGCTGTGGCTTCGGGGGAAGCTGACCGTGGATCCGGGGATGGCGCGTCGAGACTATCTCCGGCTGGTCCTCGAGTACCCGGGAGGGCCCCATTCCGCCGACGCCCTCCTTCGCCTGGCCCACATGGAGCACGCCGCCGGCCGCATGCTGGATGCGGCCGGTCACTTCGAGCAGCTTCTTCGGGACTACCCCGAGAGTCCCCACCGCCTGGAGGCCCGACGCTGGATGGAGGCGAATCGTGAGGCCGTGAGCCGGGCCCGGGCAGCGTCCCGATCGGCCGACGCCGGTGGGGACCCGGTGGAGATCCGTCCGCCGACCGTTGACGACGACGTCGGGGATCGAAGCGGATCGGCTTCATCCGCTCCGGGTGCAGGGCCGGTGTCCGTGCAGCTCGGAGCCTTCTCCTCGGAGGCGCGGGCCCGGGATCTCGTTGAGAGGGCCGAAGCCCAGGGGATCGACGGGCTCCGACTGGTCCGAGTCGAGGGCAGCCGGCTGTTCCGGGTCCGGACGGGACGCTTTCCCGATCGCAGCGCCGCAACCTCCCTCCGGAGTCGGATCGAGGGTCTGGGTTTCGACGCGCGCATCGTGACCGACGGCGAAGAGGAGAGCATGGTGCCATGACACACGAAGAAAGGGAGGGGGGGCGCGGCTGGCGAATCGTGCTGGCCGAGGACGACGACGACCACGCCCTCCTGATCGAGCGTGCCCTGGACCGGGCGGCCTCCAGGCCCGTGGAGCTGCATCGGGCCGAGAACGGGGACGAGGTTCTGGATCTGGTGGTACGGATTCATCCGGACCTCGTCCTCCTGGATCTCCGGATGCCTGGCCGCAGCGGTCACGAGGTGCTGGAGAGCCTGAAGGGAGACGACATGCTCCGCCGGATTCCGGTGGCGGTCCTCACCTCATCCGATCGGGACGAAGACGTGGCCCGGAGCTACGGCCTCGGTGGGAACCACTTCATCACGAAGCCCGAGGATCCGGCGGTGCTCGAGCGTCGGCTGCGGACGCTCCTGGCCAATCTCGCGGAGCTCTCCGGGGTCAGGCGGGGAGCTTCCGGACCGGGACGGTCCGCCGTCAGCGCCATGGATCCATCCACGCTGGCGGCCCGCAAGGCGGCCACGTGGATTGCCGTCGTCGCGGTCCTTCTGGGCCTGGCGGCGTACGCCTACTTCAGCGGCGCATTCTTCTAGGCGGGTAGTACGGGAATCCCCCCGGCTACAGGGCCCCCAGCGCCCGCCTCATCCGCTCCCGGACCTCCTCCGCCACCGGGGCCAGCTCTTCGCGGTCGGCCACCCCGAGCTGTACGACGGGATCGATGACCGAGACCACGGA
>JBKHJU010000350.1:0-3218 GCA_046537985.1 Longimicrobiales bacterium | reverse complement strand
CGACAGGCGCCCCACGGACGTCTGATCGAGCTCCACGGGCCGAGCGGCGTCGTCCGTGAGAGCCATGCTGCGCTCGAGCCTGGCGAGCGCCTGCAGCAGCAGACTCTTCAGCTCCTCGAGCTGTTCGGCCGAGAGACGGCTCTCGGCATTCATCCAGGATCGGCTCGGCCCGAACCGCGTGGGACCCTTCGGACTCCTTCAGCCCATCGCCCACGGGATCAAGAACGTGCTCAAGGAGGAGACGGCTCCGGCCGAAGCGAATCGCTTCTATTTCGTGGCCGGACCCATGCTCTCCATCATCCCGGCCCTGGTGGTCTTCGCGGTGATCCCCTTCGCGGCGCCCCTTCCCACCCCGTGGGGAGTGGTGGACATGATCGTGGCCGACATCCCCATCGGGATCCTCTACGTCCTGGCCCTGAGCTCCGTGGGGGTCTACGGCCTGGTACTGGGTGCGTGGGCCTCCAACAACAAGTACGCATTCCTGGGCGGGCTCCGGGCCGCGGCCCAGATGGTGAGCTACGAGGTGGCCCTCGGGCTCTCGGTCATCGCCGTCCTCCTCCTGGCCGGGAACGTCACCCTGACCGAGGTCGTGGCCCGGCAGCAGGCGCTGGACTTCTGGTTCGTGCTGCCCCTGGCCCTGGCCTTCATCCTCTTCGTGATCTCGGCCTTCGCGGAGACGAACCGGCTCCCCTTCGACATGCCGGAGGCCGAGTCGGAGCTCATCAGCGGATATCACACCGAGTACTCGGCCATGAAGTTCTCCATGTTCTTCATCGCCGAGTACGGTCACCTGGTCACGGCCTCGGCCCTCATGGCCACCCTCTTCCTGGGTGGCTGGGACATCCCCTTCTGGACCGGCGACGACATGTTCTGGCACAGCTGTGGAGCCGCGGGGGTCGCCGCCGGGATGTGCGTGGCGGGAGAGCGGATCCTCATCTCGGGCTTCTCGGCCGAGGGAGTGCCCCAGCTCGCCGATCCGGCGTGGTGGAAGACCCTCCTGACCTTCGGGGCGTTCGCCGCGAAGACCGGGTTCTTCATCCTCGTCTACATCTGGGTGCGCTGGACCCTGCCCCGATTCCGCTACGACCAGGTCATGCACCTGGGATGGAAGGTCATGCTCCCCACGGCCCTGGCGTACGTCATGCTCGTGAGCGGAACGATCCTCACCCTGGATCTGGCGGGCGTCGAGTACGGCTTCACCTTCGGCCTCGTCCTGACCCTGGTGAGCCTGGCCGCCGTCGCGCTCTTCCTCTTCGTCATCGACCGGGACCGGATCATCAGCGGGGCCGCGGCCTACGAGCGCCGGAAGAAGGAGCTGGAGCAGAGGAAGGCGGCTCTCGCCCGGGTCGGGGGTACCGGATCGAGTACGGCGGCGGCAGGGTCCGGAGCCGCCGGATCGGGGGTGGGAGGCGCCGGTGGCGCGGACTGACGCTGATGCGACCGATGGAATTGGATTGCCCGGGAGTCACGGGACCGACGCGAGGCATATGGCGGACAGGAGTCACGTGACCGACAGGAGGGAGTCGAAATGCCTGCTACGGTGAAGGTGGTCCGACGGCCCGAGAAGGGCACGACGTCCTACCTCCGGGCGAGCCTGAAGGGGATGGCCCTGACCTTCAAGCACCTGATCAGCCCCCGGAAGGTGACCCGCCAGTATCCGGAGGAGCCCACCGAGCTCCACCCCCGTTGGCGGGGCACCCACCGGATGGAGGTCCACGCCGACGGACGCCCGAAGTGCGTGGCGTGCGGGCTGTGTCCCACCGTTTGCCCCGCCAACTGCATTCGCCTCGTGGGTGGGGAGGACGACAAGGGGAACCGCTACCCCGTCGTCTACGAGATCGACGAGTTCCGCTGCATCTTCTGCGGAATGTGCCAGGAGGTCTGCCCCGTGGAGGCCATTCACGTGGGGCAGGACTTCGAGAACGCCGAGTACACGCGGGAGCGATTCGTCTACGATCTGGACCGGCTCATGAAGCAGGAGCACCCCGTGACGGAGCTATGGGATCCTGCAGACCCCCGCTCCGAGTAGGAGGACACGTGGAATCGGCGCGATGCGGCGGCGGACTCGGGGCGGGTTCCTGCGACGTAGCTCGTGGCGCGCCTCGGCATCCGTCCTCGTCCGCCTGGACCTTCGATGCGCCCGCCGGCGCACCTTCGGTCAGCTCGCGGAGGCCTTCGCCGTGAGTACGAGCGCATCGGCCGCTCGGTTGCCTTGCATCCAGCTTGACCCGTCGCGGACCGTATTCGATCACCTGAACGAGACCAGACCCGGACGAGATTTTCTTGGTTGAGATCCTCTTCTACGTCATGGCGGCGGTGGCCATCGGAGGGGGGCTGGGCGTGGTCCTGTCCCGGAACCCGGTGTCGAGCCTCCTCTTCATGATCTTCACCCTGGGGAGCATGGCGGGGATATTCGTCCTCTTCGAGGCCCACTTTCTGGCGGCGATCCAGGTGATCGTGTACGCCGGCGCCATCATGGTTCTCTTCCTCTTCGTGATCATGCTCCTGAACCTGGGGCACGAATATCAGCCGGACCTCCGTCGGGGCGTGGGAGCTCTGCTGGGCTTCGTCGTGTGCGGTGCCCTCGGTGGGATCCTGGCTCGCCGGTTCCGGGGGGCCGACGAGTCCGGGTTCTTCGCCGCCTTCGACGGCGCGTCCCAGATCGATGAGGCCCTGGCTGAGCACGGCGTCGTGGGCGCCATCGGCCAGCCCCTCTTCACCGAGTACGTGGTCCCTTTCGAGATCGCGGGGATCCTCCTTCTGGTGGCCATCGTCGGGGCCCTGGCCCTGGCAAAGAAGAGCGTCTGAGCCATGCTGACCGAAGCGCTGGTCCTGAGCGGAATCCTCTTCCTGGTGGGCACCCTGGGCGTCCTGCTCCGGCGGAATGCCATCGTCATGTTCCTCTCCATCGAGCTCCAGCTCAACGCGGTGAATCTCACCTTCGTGGCGTTCTCCCGGTACCTGGGGATCGACGGACAGATCTTCGTCTTCTTCGTCATGACGGTGGCGGCGGCCGAGGCCGCCGTGGGACTCGCCATCATCATCTCGATCTTCCGCCACTACGAGAGCGTGAACGTGGACAACTTCAACCTCTTGAAGTGGTAGCCGGATGACGCTTTCGGAGATTCCGAGCCTGTTCACTGCCGTCCAGCAAGCCGCCGAAGGCGGAGAGGCTGCCGCCGAGGGAGCGTTCGAGCCCTTCTTCCCCGGCCTCTTGC
>JBKHJU010000349.1:0-3236 GCA_046537985.1 Longimicrobiales bacterium | reverse complement strand
GGTGTCCGGGGAGTAGCACCGGGACTCGGCCGCCGGCGGCGGGACCCCGGGATCAGGACCGGGCCCGCCTCCAGACCAAGGCGTAGATCGCGCCGTTGAGCACCACGACGAGGACCCCCAACGCGATCTGGATCTCCCGGGTCAGGTCGCCGGGATAGAGAAGAGGCAGGAGGTATTCGTCGATGAATCCCCCGGCGTAGGCTGCCTCCCCGGCCCGACGGCGAAGCCAGTTCTCCAGGGGCGTCAGGGGACACACCCATCCGCCGAACTCGATGGCCGCCCCCCAGGCGGCCGCGGGCAGGTGGATCCACACGACGGAAGGCCAGCGCAGGAGGAGGAATCCCCCTCCCACGACGAAGACGACGAAGGCCACGTGCAGGACGACGACCAGGTCGGCCAGGACGCCGTACACGGTCAGCCGACCCGACCCCGGAGCGATGCGTTCGCTCCGGCTCTCACGAGGTCCACCACAGGCGCAGCGCGAAGACGATCACGGCCACCGTCACCACCCCCCGCACCCAGGCGTGGCCCTTCAGCACGCTCAGGCGCACGCCGATCAACCCACCTCCGGCCATCCCGGCCGCCAGGGTCAGCCCCGATCCCCATTCCACGGCTCCCCCCAGCCAGAAGAGTCCCAGCGTCAGCGGCGTGAAGGCCAGGACCAGGAGGACCTTCAGGGCGTTTCCCCGGACCAGGTCCAGACCGACGGCGCTGGTCATGGCCAGGATGAGAAATCCGACCCCGGCCTGGATGAACCCGCCGTAGAGCCCCACGAGGAAGAACCCCGTGCCGACGCCGACCCGGTGCAGGAGGGAGGGACCGGGCGAGGGGCTGCGGCCTTCGGCCTCCTCCGGTTCCCCGGGCAGCGGCCGCCACACCATCCAGACAGCGATGAAGACCATGGTCGCCGAGAGGATCCTCTGGAAGGCGGCGTCACCCACGACGAGGGCTCCCCACGTGCCCAGTCCGGCCCCGACCAGCGCCGGTGGCGTCGCCGTCCACATGAGGCCTCCCGTGGAGATGCGGTGGCGGCGGAACCCCAGGACCGCTGCGACATTCTGGGCCAGAATCGCCACCCGGTTCGTGCCGTTGGCCACCGTGGGGGGCAGACCGAGGAAGATGAGAAGGGGGAGGGTCAGGGCCGAGCCCCCGCCGGCGAGGACGTTCAGGGCGCCGGCAGCGAGTCCGGTGGCCAGGAGGTAGGCGTAGGGAAGGAGCTCTGAGAGCACGGAGATTCCCGAATCGATGGGTCACGCCGGGTCGCCGCCGACGGCCGTTCGAAGGCGCCGAAAGGATAGGCTCCGAGAGGCCCCGCATCCACCCCGAAGCGTTCGCCGCGTCCTTCCAACGGGACGACCGCCGCCGGGGGTTACACGGGGCTTTGCCGTGGACCGGGGTCGGGGATATCTTGGCCGGGCGGGTATCTTTTCCATCGAAGGAGGCTCGATGAACGACCGGGCGAGCACGCTCGTGGAAGGTAGAAAGGAGCGACTCGAGCGAATCCTGGAACGGGAGCTGAGCACGCCCCCGGGCGCGGACGGCCATCCTCTCACCGACGAGAAGCGGCGGTACCTCCTCGACGAGGCCGAGGACCTCTACTGGAACGAGCTCGAGTGGGAGAACATTACCGAGGAGGAGCGCCTCGACGAGGGTGCCCTCACCGAGCTGGCGTTTCCGGGACTCCTGGCGTTCGTCCGGGGCCTCCTTCTCCAGGAGACGATGCCCGATGCCCTGGCACCGGCTCGTCCCCGTCCCGAGGTGGTGGAGGACATCCTCCGCTTCCTGGCCGGAAGGGTGGTGGAGCTCCGCGACGAGGCGCCCGAGGAGGCCGACGGAGAAGAGCAAGGCAGGACCGAGATGGAGCTCGCCATGACGGATCGCCTCATCGACCTGATCACCTACGAGCTCTACGACCTGGACGAAGAGGAGGTAGAACGGGTCGAGAAGGGCGCCGGCGTCCGTTAGGGAAGGGGCCCTCTGCGAGGCCGCCGGCCGCGTCGTGGAAAGGCGCGCCGGTTCGCCCGCTCCAGCCTTCCCTCCCCCTTTCCCGACCGACCCTCGGGCCGCCGCCCCACCGGCCCTTTTCCACGCCATGTCCCGGATCTTCGGAATCCGACCGAGGCCCGGCCGTCCCTATCTCGCCGGGGCGCCTCTCCTGATCGCACACCGGGGTGGGGCCCGTCTCGCCCCCGAGAACACCTTGGTCGCCTTCCGGCAGGCCGTGGAGCGGTGGGAGGCCGACATCCTGGAGATGGACGTCCGAGCCACCGCCGATGGCGAGATCGTCGTGATTCACGATGCCCGGGTCGATCGCACGTGCGACGGGACCGGTCGGGTGGACGAGATGACCTGGGCCGAAATCCGGGAGTTGGATGCCGGTCACCACTTCATCGACGAGGAGGGGCGAAGCTCCTTCCGGGGACGCGGCGTCCGGATCCCCCGCTTCGAAGAGATTCTCCGTGCCTTTCCCCACATGCGCCTGAACGTGGACTCGAAGGCACCCGACGCCGCCGCGGGGCTGGTGGCGCTCATTCGAAAGCACGAGGCCGGGCACCGGGTGCTGGTGGCGTCCGCCGAGGAATCCCACCGGAGGGAGGCCCGCGGCTATCCAGGCCCCTGGGGTGCTTCTCGCAGGCAGATCCGGGCGTTCTGGCTCCTCCACCGCCTCCACCTCTCCCGCTTCGGTCGCATCGGGGCCGACGCCCTCCAGGTCCCTCCTTCCTGGGAGGGTCGCACAATCGTCACGCCCCGATTCGTGCGGGACGCCCATCGGGCGAACATCCCGATCCACGTCTGGACCGTGGACGACCCCGACGACATGCGCCGCTTCCTCGACTGGGGCATCGACGGAATCCAGACCGACCGGCCGGACCGCCTGGCGCGGGTGCTGGTGGAGGAGGCGGGACGAGCGCCCCCTCCCGGCCTCGCGGGCGGGTGAGCTCCGTGCCGGATCTCGCCCGACGCTTCCGGACCGAGCTCGAAGACCTGGGAGCCCCGCGACCGGGAGAGGGGGCGGTGGTGGCGCTCTCCGGTGGGCTCGACTCACTGGTTCTCCTCCACCTCCTCCGCTTCGCTTCACCTCTGCCGGCTTCGGAGCTGGTGGCGGCCCATCTCGATCACGGGATGCGTCCGGAGAGCACGAACGACGCCGCCTGGCTCCGGGGCCTCCTGGAGGCGTGGAGGGTGGAGGGCCGATTCGCACACCTGGACCAGGCGCCCGGTGACGAGGCCGAGGC
>JBKHJU010000348.1:0-3251 GCA_046537985.1 Longimicrobiales bacterium | reverse complement strand
CCTCACGCGTCCGCCGACCTGATTCGGGTCCGTCCGGTCCGTCTTCATGAGCCCTCTCCTGTCGGATGCCCCTCTTCGCCGTGTTCGTACCCCGCCACCGTGGGGTTTGTCCCGGTCGCCCGCGGGAGCCCGTTCAAGGCCCGCCTCCGAAACGGACGCTCAATCCGATCACCGCCTGGAATCCGGCCAGATCCACCGCATCGAACTCCTCGTCGAAGTCCCGGCTCCGGTCGTCGCCGGATGCCCACGAATACCGTCCTTCGCCCCGGAGGAGGAGACGAGGCGTCAGGCTGGCCTCGAGTCCCGCCAGCAGGTGAGCCGTCGGCGCGTATCCGTCCCAGATCAGGTGGTCCTCGAAGATGGGTCGATCCGGATCCGTCTCCACCACGAACTCCCCCCTCCGGACGAACTCGTACCAGGTGACGCCCACGCCGGCGCCGGCGTAGGGGACCCAGTCCCGGGGCACCCAGGCGAGCCGACCCACCGACCGCCCCCGATCCCACGGGTACCCCCGGACGACGAGGGACACGGGGACCCGGGTCAGAACGGTGGACTGGACGATGGGAAGGCCGTCGGAGCCGACCCAGTCCCGGTACTCGGTCTCCTCGGAAGCCCGGGAAAAAGCGAGCTCACCGGCCACGTCGATCCGCTCGGTCACCCGGAACGCCAGGGAGCCTCCGAAGGATCCGGTGCGGAGATCGCCCTCGTCGAGGATCAGGTCCTCGAACGTGTCGGCGAAGGCGTCCCCCCCGGCCCGGGGGGCGGCGAACCCGCCGAAGAAGTCGAGCTGGAGCCCGGGGCGGCCGAAGAGGTAGCCCTCGCCGGACTGTGCCGCGACGCTGCCGGAGAGGAGCAAGGTCAGCCCGGCGCCGGCGCAGAACAGCACGGCTACGCCGCGTCGAAGCCGAATGGGTCTGGATCGAATCATGGAGATCCTTCCTTCCGCCGAGCGTGAGCCGCGCCCTCCGAATTCCGGTGCAACCGCCGTGCCCGCGGCGCGGCGAATGTCGCCGCGACCCCGCGGATCCGGTTTCTACGCATGAACCCGGGGGATCGCGCCCCTTCGGGGGAGCGGCGATCGCCGACCGGGGCCCGACCGGGGGTCCACGGGGCAGGACGATTCTCCGTCCTCGAGAGTGGACGATCTCCGGTACGGGCGTTCAAGGGCGGTTCCGGCCGTTTCCGCAGGACCCCTCACCGCCCGGTGGAGTCCGTACCGGCCGCGCCCTCCGCCGCCCGTCCGAAGCGCCGTCCGGCCTCTTCGAGCTCCTCCCGGCTCAGGTTTCCGAAGCTGAGGCGGATCCGTCCCTCCCGTCCACCGGCGTAGCAGAGGGAGCCCGGGACGTACATGACCTTCTCCTCGGCACACGCCTCGTACAGGGTGGAGCCCGGCCCCACCCGGGTTCCCTCCGGGGCCTTCAGCCAGAGGAAGATGCCTCCTTCGGGCGACTCCCAGCTCCACCCCAGATCCCGGAGCCCCGCGCCCTCCAGCGCCCGGTCCAGGATGCGCCCCTTCGCCGCGTAGAAGGAGCGCATCCGCCGGAGGAATCGATCGTAGTGGCCCGCCGACACGGCCCGGGCGACGACCGCCTGGACGAAATTCGACGTCCCGAAGTCGGCCACCCGCTTGAGGGATCGGACCCGGGCCAGGAGCTCCGGGTCGCGCACGACCAGGTATCCCACCTTGAGGCCCGTGGCGAAGGTCTTGGTGAAGGTTGCGGTGTAGAGGACCGGCGCGGGTCCCTCCGGTCGAGATCCCCGACCCCCACCCCTCCCGTGCCCGTCGCCGGCGACCGCATCTCCGCGGGGCTGCGGTCCCCCACCTTCGAACGAGAGGAGCGACGGGACGCGGCAGGGGGATCCGAAGTGGAACTCCCGGTACGCCGCGTCCTCCAGGACCGGAATCTCCAACCCCGCACGGGACAGGGCGGCAAGCAGCCCCGATTTCGCGTCGGCCTCCAGGGAGTACCCGGTGGGGTTGGCGTAATATCCCATGACGTACGCCGCCCGGATCCGCTCCCCGTCGCCCCGGGACCCGAGCCTTTCCAGAAATTCGGGAAGGGCGTCCACGTCCAGGCGATCGTCCCGCGACGGAAGCGGGATGGCCTCCACGCCGAGGGTCCGGACGAGGTCGAGAAAGACGAAATAGGTGGGAGACTCCACCAGGACGGCGTCTCCCGGGGCGCAGGTTGCCCTCACCACCAGGTCCAGGGCCTGCTGGGACCCGTTGGTGATCACCACCTGGTCGGGATCCAGGGACCCGGGGTCCGCGTCCAGCTCGTCGTCGAGACCCCGGACCCGTTCGGCGACCAGGCGGCGGAGGTCGGACCGTCCCCGGGGATCGCCGTACTGGAGGGCTTCCCTGCCGGCGGTCGGATCCCCGAGGAGCGTCCGAACGACTTCCCCGATCTCGTCCCGGGGAAGCATGTCGTTGTCGGTGAAGCCGGCGGCGAGGGAGAGCATTCCCGGATCCCGCAGCGCCCGCCGCATCAGGGACTCGATGGAGAGCTCGGAAGTGGACATGGGATCAGACATGCGGCGAACCAGCCACGTCGAGGTCGGCGACGGAGGCGCGGCAGGGCGAGTGGGTGAGTGGCCTCATGGCATCAATTGAAGATGACCGTGCGGTTCCGGTACACCAGGATCTTCCTCCGAAGATGGGACCAGACCGCCCGGGCCAGCACCACCTTCTCCAGGTCCCTTCCCTTCCGGACGAGGTCTTCGACGGTGTGGTCGTGCCCCACCTTCACCACGTCCTGCTCGATGATGGGGCCCGCGTCCAGCTCGGGGATCACGTAGTGGCTGGTGGCCCCGATGATCTTCACCCCCCGCTCGTGGGCCCGCTCGTAGGGCCGGGCTCCGGGAAAGGCCGGGAGGAAGGAGTGGTGGATATTGAGGATCCGCTCCGGATATCGGTCCACGAAGTCCTCGGTCAGGATCTGCATGTAACGGGCGAGGACGATGAAGTCGATGTCGTACTCCTCGAGGAGCGCCAGCTGCTTCTCCTCCGCCTCGACCTTCGCCTCCGTCGTCACCGGCACGTGGTGATAGTCCACGTCGAAGTGCTCGGCCACGGGGCGCAGGTCCTCGTGGTTACTCACGACGAGGGGCAGGTCGACCGGCCACTCCCCGCTCTCGCAGCGGGCCAGGATATCGTAGAGGCAATGGGGAAGGCGGGAGACGAAGACCGCCATCCGAGGCACCTCGTCGGAGAAGAAGAGCTTCCACGTCATATCGAAGCGTCCTCCGAC
>JBKHJU010000347.1:0-3260 GCA_046537985.1 Longimicrobiales bacterium | reverse complement strand
CCTTTACCCCCTGTGGCGACCCGGTTAAATTACGATCTTCCTTTGAAGAGAAGGGAAGCGTGTGAGTGAGGGTCGCCGGCGGGCCACTTCTTCGTGAAGGAAGGCACCGTCGGAGGAAAGTCCGAGCTCCGCAGGGCAGGGTGCCGGGTAACGCCCGGGCGTCGCGAGACGATGGAAAGTGCCACAGAGAGCAGACCGCCGATGGCCCGTCGCCTCCGTGAGGAGACCGTCGGGCACAGGTAAGGGTGAAAGGGTGCGGTAAGAGCGCACCGGACCTCCCGGAAACGGGAGCCGCACGGAAAACCCCACCCGGAGCAAGGCCGAATAGAGGACGAGGAGCTGCCCGCTCCGACCGAGTCCCGGGTAGGCCGCACGAGGCCCGCAGCGATGCGTGGTCCCAGAGAAATGACCCTCCTCGCCGGCGTGACCGCCCTTCGGTGGCGCGCCCGGGGAGACAGAACTCGGCTTATTCACGCGCTTCCGCTTTCCATGGGCGCCCGTAGCTCAGCTGGATAGAGCGCTGCCCTCCGGAGGCAGAGGTCAGAGGTTCGAATCCTCTCGGGCGTACTTCCATTCTCGGTGGTGCGAAAGCCCCCTGCGGGGGTTAGGTTGGAAACATGCGTTTACGAGCATGTTTCGTCCTGCTCGGGGCTCCCCTCGTCTGGATCCTGACCGGGTGCGCGGCCTTCGGGTATCCGACCCAGGGTTCCGGCGGGTCGGGGGACGGACCGATTCCGATCTCCGCTCCGGCGGGCCCGACGGGCCGCTCGACCGCGGGCTCGACGGCTGGCGGATACGGCACGGGTCCGGGCCAGTACTACGACGTGAACGGTCGACGCTATTACGTTATGACGTCGGCCCACGGGTACCGGGAGGCGGGACTGGCTTCCTGGTACGGTCCCGGATTCCACGGACGGCAGACGTCGAGCGGTGAGCGCTTCGACCAGGACGCCATGACGGCGGCGCACCGGACCCTTCCCCTGGGAACGGTGGTTCGAGTTCGGAACCTGGACACGGACGACGTCGCCACCGTGCGGATCAACGATCGGGGCCCCTTCAAGGATCCGCAGAAGCGGATCATCGACCTGTCCTACGCCGCCGCCCGGGAGCTTCGAATCATCAGCGAGGGGACGGGCCGGGTCGAGGTCGTGGCGCTGACGGAGCGGTAGGAATCCCCCGGGGATCGTCGGATCGTCCGACGACGCTGGACGGCGCGGCCCCACCTACTGGATGGCGATGGACGGAAAGGAGAACGAGATGACCCTGACAGATACGCAGCTGCTGCGCTTCTCCGACAGGGCTCGGGAGATGGTCCTCACCTTCATCGGCGACGAGGAGGAGGGGCAGGACTACTACGTCCGGGTCGCCGTCGAGAGCCCGAGTCCCCTGGATCCCCGCTACAGCATCGCCCTCGTCGAGCCCGAAGAGGTGGACCCCGAGGACCGAATCTTCGACGCCGGTGGGTTCCGGGTGGCCGTCGACCCCGAGAGCGCCGACCTCCTGGAGGGAGCCCACGTGGAGTGGGTGGAGACCCTCAACGAGACCGGGTTCAAGGTGGAGAACCCCAATCTCCAGCCCATCGGGTCGAAGCCACTGAAGGGTCCCCTGGCCGAGCGCGTCCAGACGGTGATCGACAGCGAGATCAACCCGGCCGTGGCGAGTCACGGAGGAGAGATCGGCCTGGTCGAGGTGCGGGACGCCGTCGCCTACATCCGCATGAGCGGAGGCTGCCAGGGCTGTGGAATGGCCCGGGTCACCCTGAAGCAGGGGGTCGAGCGCATGCTCCGGGAGGCCGTCCCCGAGATCCAGGGGATCGTCGACGTGACCGACCATTCGGCGGGCACGAACCCTTATTACGAGTCCGGGGCCTGATCGCAGCCCGATCCGGGCTCCCCCCCCACCGTGTCGACACCCCTCCGTCGCTGGATCACCGAGGCGACCCTCACGGTCGGTCTCCTGCTCGTCGGGATGGGCGGCGCCCCGAGCTACGCCGCTTCCCAGCAGCCGTCGGACACTCTCGGAGCTCCGGCACCCTCCCCGACGGAAGATCGACTTCCGGTTCCGGCGTCGGGCACGACTCCGGACCGTCCCCGGCCTCCCGCCGTCGTCGGGGCCGTCGATCCGGGTCCGATCCCCCTCTACGACGCGATCATCGAGGGGGGGCGGATCGTGGACGGGACCGGCGACCCCTGGTACTACGGCGACGTGGGCATCCGGGGCGACCGCATCATCCGGATCACGCCTCCCGGCGAACTGGTGTCGGCATGGACCCGGGAGCGGATCGACGCCACGGACCGGGTGGTGGCTCCGGGGTTCATCGATATCCAGAGCCACTCCCGCTACGCCCTCCTGAACGGCGACGGGCGGGTCATCAGCAAGGTCAGCCAGGGCGTGACCACCGAGATCATGGGCGAGGGCACCACGGACGCACCCCTGGATCCCCGTCGGATCTCCCCGGATGACGTCGAGGATGCGGAGCGGAGGGCCCAGCTCGAGGCCTTCAGCGGTCCACGCGGCTTCGACGCCTGGCTCCGGGCCATGGAGGCCCACGGGGCGTCGGTGAACCTCGGATCCTTCATCGGAGGGACGTCCCTCCGGATCTACGGCCGGGGATACGCCGACGGCCCGCCCACGGCGGCCCAGCTGGACACCATGAGAGCCGTGACCCGCCGAGCCATGGAGGATGGCGCCTTCGGCCTCGCCACCGCCCTGGTCTACCCTCCCGGAGCGTACGCCACCACCGACGAGCTGGTGGAGGTCTCCCGGGCCATGGCCCCCTACGGCGGCGTCTACATCACCCACCTCCGCTCCGAGGGGGATCGCTTCCTGGAAGCGCTGGCCGAGGCATTGGAGATCGGGCGTCGAAGCGGAGTCCCGGTGGAGATCTATCATCTGAAGGCGGCGGGAACCGAGAACTGGTCGAAGGCGCGGCGGGCGGTGGCCATGATCGACTCGGCCCGGGTCGAGGGCCAGGACGTACAGGCCACCCTCTACCCCTACACGGCGGCGTCCACCAGCCTGTCGGCGTGCATCCCTCCCTGGGTGTCCGAGGGGGGCCGGCTCTACCAGAACCTCGAGGATCCGCAGATCCGGCGACGGGTGCTGGGAGAGATGTCGGCGGACACCGGTGACTGGGAGAACTTCTGCCGTCTGGCCACGCCGGAGGGTGTGCTTCTCCTCGGTCTCCAGGATCCGGAGAACCGCCGCTGGTCGGGGATGCGCCTCTCCGAGGTGGCCGAGAGGACGGGCCGTCGATGGCC
>JBKHJU010000346.1:0-3261 GCA_046537985.1 Longimicrobiales bacterium | reverse complement strand
GCCCCGTCGTCGCCCTGACGCTGGTCCTGTTCCCAGTGTTGGGAGCTCCCTCCCCGGTGTCCGCCCAGGCTCCGTCCGACGACGGCTTCCGCGTCGGCATCATGTTGGGGGGGATCAGCCTGGTGAACCTGACCGCGGAGTACCAGTGGGGAAGGCGGAGCGCGGAGGTCGTCGTCGGCTCCTGGGCCTTCCAGGACGTGAGCCTCTCCATCGTGGGCAAGCAGTATCTGGGACCCGGGGGCTCCCGCCCCTACTTCGGCCTCGGCCTCTGGGGCGTCGCGGCGTTCGCCCCCGAAGGAACGGGATCGGTCCTGGTCCTCCGGGCCCCCGTCGGAGTGGACTGGCAGATCCTGAAGGGGCACAACATTGGAGCGGCGATGAACATCAACCGGGCCCTCTGGGTGGATCGGATCGATCCGGAAGACGACACGCCCCTGAACCGACGAGTCGTCCCCCTTCCGGGCGTGTACTACCGGTGGAAGCCCTGAGCCGAGCCCTGCTTTCCGGAGGCAACGCCGGGGGCTCCCATCTCACCAGTGCTCCGGCTCGTCCCAGCTCTCCTCCCAGAACTCCCGCTCGGCCCGCTCGATCTCCTCGATGTCCAGGGGCTCCAGATCCGCTTCCATCCGACCCGTGGCCTCGATCCGACGGATATCCTCGTCGGTGAGCGAGCTTCCTCCGTCCCCCACCTCCCTCCGGATTCGACGGCGGGCGGCCGTCCCCGCCACGACGGGTAGGAGAGCCAGGATCAACCAGAGGATGTTCCAGAGGATGTCCATGGTCTGGGCTCGATGGGCCGGAATCCGGTGTACGGCGTACCGGTGTACGATGTGGAGGACCCATCCTCAAGATCGTATCCGACGGGCCCGAAGCAACCCTTCCACCCGCCCGGGCATCCAAGGGGGGTGAGAGCGGGAAGCACCCGCCGCGTCGCCCGGGAGCACATCCGAAGGGGCATGACCGAAGCCGATCTGATCCGAGATGCCCGTGTAGGGAACCCCGCCGCGGTGCGCGCCCTCTACGAGCGTCATGCCCCCCGGGTGTACGCCGTCGTACGAAGGATCGCCGGAGACGAGCATGCGGCCCAGGACTGCGCCCAGGAGGCGTGGATCCGGGCCATCGAGGCCCTGCCCTCCTTTCGGGGGGACGCTCGGTTCTCCACCTGGCTCCATCGGATCGCCGTGAACGAGGCCCTCCAGCATGTGCGGAAGGACAAGCGGCGGGAGAAGCGACGGGAACCCATGCCACGGGTCATACCCGTCGAGCCGACCCCTCCGGACGTCCTTCTGGAGGAGCGGCTCGAGCGAGCGCTGGACCAGCTTCCGGGCGGCATGAGGCAGGTTTTGACCCTCCACGACGTGGAAGGACACACCCACCGGGAGATCGGAGAGATGCTGGGAATCGCGGAGGGCACGTCCAAGTCCCAGCTGTCGAAGGCCAGAGCGAAGATGAGGGACATCCTTCGAACGCTTCGAGCGTCCGAACAGGAAGGAGAGATGGAAGCATGCGGCACCTGACCGACGAGTCCCTGGCTCGCCTCGTGGACGAGCAGCCCACGGCGGCCGAGGAGGAGCACCTCCGATCCTGCGAAACCTGCACCACGGTCCTGCGGGAGCTCCGGGAGCAGACCGAGGCGCTGGCCTCGCTTCCCTCCCTTCGGCCCCCCGCCGGGGACTGGGAAGAGCTCGAGGCTCGCCTGGTCCGGAAGGGGCTGATCGGGGCCGGACGCCTGGAACGGGTCCGGCCCGAGACCGAGGGGATGCGCCGAAGGACGAATCTCCCACCCGGGGGCGGACCGCCCGGCAGGAAGAAGGCCGGCACGGGATCGCTCTTCCGGATTCCCCGGCTACAGGCGGCCGCGGCCGTCGTCCTCTTCCTGGGCGGGACCGCGTTCGGCGCCTGGATGACGCCCGGCCGGGAAGGCCCCACCGGAGAGGATCCCCCGGGGGTGTCGGCCGGGCCGGCGATCGACGAGGTCGGGAACCTCGGCGGCGATGCGACCGGCGCCCTGAGCAGCGTCGACGAAGCCGCTCTCGAGCTCCGCACCGCCGAGGCGCGATACGTCGATGCCCTCACGACCTATCGGGAGCTTCTTCGTCACGCCGACGGGAGTGACGGCGGCGACGCCGAGAACCCGGCTGCGCGCTACGCCGCCCTGGAGGCCCTCGTGGCCGCCAGCCAGGAGGCCATTCGACACGCTCCTGCGGACCCCTTCTTCAACGGCGTTCTGGCCAGCACCATGGCCGAGCGCCAGGAGGCCATCCGCCAGATCTCCACTTCCGCCGACGACAGCTGGTTCTGACGGCCATGCGAGCCCCTTCCACGAGACCGCGACCCGATCCGACGCGGAAGCCGGCGCGACCGACGACGAAGCGGGAGCGTCCGACGTCGAGGCCCGGGAGCTCGGGTACCCCGAGGCCACAGCCGTTCCCCCGACTGGCCCGGCTTCTGGTCCTCGGGGCCGCGACCTTCGTCGCGCTCGGAGGCACCCACCTGGCCCTCCCGTCTCCGACGGCGGCTCAGGACACGGGAACCGAGCCTCCCACCGAGGTCCGTGACCAGGAATCGGTGCGGGCTGGAGCGGAGCAGGAGGCAGTAGAGCAGGAGGCAGTAGAGCAGGAGGCGGCGGAGCAGGGATGGCTCGGCATCGCTTTCCGGGATCCGGCGCGTCGGACCCCGAACCCGGGTCCGAGGGACCGGAGCGCGAGATTCGGCGACGGGGACGGACCGAGCCGGGACGGCGTGGTCGTCTCGGGAGTCCTTCGCGGAGGTCCCGCGGACCGGGCCGGAATCCGCCCGGGACACGTTCTCGTCAGGTTCGAGGGAGAGCCGGTCGGGCCCCGGGAGCTGAGCCGACGGGCCCGGGAGATCCGGGTAGGCGACTCCGTCACCCTCACCGTCCGGAGCCCCGCCGGAGATCGTCGGGTCGAGCTGATGGCAGCTCCCCGGCCCGCGAGCACGCCTCCGTCCCTGAATCCCGAGGTGATGGCCCGGGTGGACTCCATCCAGGAAGCGGTGCGGCAACGACTCGACGCCTTGCGGGAGCGAATGCACGGCGATCGTGGAGGTCCAGGACGCCGAGGGCAACGTCGTGACGACCAGCACGGCGTCGGTCGAGGTGGCGATCACGTCGGGGGAGGGCGGCACGCTGGGTGGCCCGACGACGGTGGACGCAGCCGACGGCGTAGCAGCGTACGAGGACCTGACGTTGGCGGGAACGGTGGGTGAGAAAGAACTCCTCGGGATCGAGCTGCTCCTCGA
>JBKHJU010000008.1:0-13964 GCA_046537985.1 Longimicrobiales bacterium | reverse complement strand
GGTTTCGGGCCGAGACGTCCCGATGCCAGCCGGGTTCCGAGCGTGATGCCGGGTGCGTCTCCGAGAAGCACACAGGGGACTCGACGGATGGTGGAGGGGGTCGATGGACGACGGTGATGTCTCGACGGAAGAAAGAGGGGTCCCGATGATCGAGGTGTCTCGATGAAAGTGGCGGTTCTTTCCGAATCCCATCCGGGAGAGGCGCGTGTCGCCCTCACGCCCGACTCCCTGAAGCCCCTCCTGGACCGGGATATCGGGGTTGTCGTCCAATCCGGGGCCGGTGAGAAAGCCTCGTGGACCGACGCCGCTTATCGGGACGCCGGAGCCGAGATCGGGGCCGACGCGGCCTCGACCCTGGCCGGAGCGGACCTCGTCCTCCGGGTGCGTCCGCCCACCGCCGCCGAAGCCGCGGCCCTCACTTCCGGCCAGACCCTCATCGGATTCCTGGCGCCGCTGGATCACCCCGACATCGTGAGGACGCTGGCCGACAAGGGTGTGACGGCCTTCTCCATGGAGCTGGTGCCCCGGATCACCCGGGCCCAGAAGATGGACGCCCTTTCCTCCCAGGCGACGGTGGCGGGCTACAAGGCGGTCCTCCTCGGGGCCGGAACCCTGGGCAAGTTCCTCCCCATGCTCATGACCGCAGCGGGCACGATTCGTCCCTCGAAGGTCCTGGTCCTGGGGGCGGGCGTCGCAGGCCTCCAGGCCATCGCCACCGCCAAGCGCCTGGGTGCCACCGTCTTCGCCTTCGACATCCGGCCCGCCGTAAAGGAACAGGTGGAGAGCCTGGGCGCCACGTTCCTCGAGGCCGAGCTGGACGAGAAAGTGGAGACCGAGGGCGGATACGCCCGGGAGCTCACCGAGGAGGAGATGGAGGACGAGATGAGGCTCCTGGCCCGGCACATTCCGGACATGGACCTCGTCATCACCACGGCCCGGGTCCCCGGGCGCCCGGCGCCGGTCCTGGTCACCGAGGAGATGGTGGAGAGCATGCGGGCCGGCTCGGTCATCGTCGACCTGGCCTCCGAGTCCGGGGGGAACTGCCCCCTGTCGGTGGAAGGAGGAGAGGTGGTCCACGACGGGGTCCACATCCTGGGTCCCGTGGAGCTGGCCGGCTCCCTTCCCGTCCACGCCAGCCAGATGTACGCCCGAAACGTCAGCGCCCTCCTGCTGGACCTCCTGGACGACGAGGGGAATCTCGCCCTCGACTTCGAGGACGAGGTGGTGGACGGGGCGTGCGTGACCCACGGAGGAGAGATCCGCAACGAGACCATTCGCGAGCTTCTCGGGAGACGATCACATGGGTGAGATGGTCATCGGCCTTTACGTCTTCGTGCTGGCGACCCTCGCCGGCCGCGAGGTCATCACGAAGGTGCCCCCCACTCTCCACACCCCCCTCATGTCGGGGGCCAATGCCATCTCCGGCATCGCCGTCATCGGCGCCCTGCTGGTGACGGCCGAGGGAGGCTCCACGCTCGTCACGGTGCTCGGGGTGGTGGCCATCGTCATGGCCATGGTCAACGTGGTGGGCGGCTTCATGGTCACCGACCGGATGCTCCGCATGTTCCGGAGGGATTGAGCCGACCATGGTCGACGCATCCGTCTGGGTGGACCTGGCCTACCTCCTCTCCGCGATCCTCTTCGTCTTCGGGTTGAAACGGCTCGGCTCTCCGGTCACGGCCCGCAGCGGGAACGCGCTGGCCGCTTCCGCTATGCTCGTGGCCGTGGTGGTCACGCTCCTCGAGGCCCGGGTCGTGGGTTGGACGGGGATCGTGGTCGGGATCGTCCTGGGATCCCTCATCGGAGCCGTCCTCGCCCGGACCGTGAAGATGACCGAGATGCCTCAGCTCGTGGGCATCTTCAACGGGTTGGGGGGTGGAGCGTCGGCGGTGGTGGCGGCCGCCGAGTTCCTCCGGATCTTCGGTGGGGACGAGGCTCCCCTCGCGGCGGTGGTGGAGGACGCGGCGGCGCAGATCGGAACGGCGGCCGAGGTCGCCCCCAGCCTCGACGTCGCCTCGGGCGCCACCATGATGGCCAGCACCCTCATCGGCGCGGTGACTCTGTCGGGGAGCTTCGTGGCCTTCGGCAAGCTCCAGGGGATCGTGACCGGGAACCCGGTGACCTACCCACTGCAGAGGACCTTGAACCTCCTCCTCTTCCTGGGGATCCTCGGGCTCTCCTTCCACCAGGCGGTGCTGGCCCCGGACCCGGTGATCTTCCTCGTCCTGGCCGCCCTCGCCCTGCTCCTGGGGATCCTCCTGGTGATCCCCATCGGGGGCGCCGACATGCCGGTGGTGATCTCCCTGCTGAACTCCTACTCCGGGCTGGCGGCATCGGCAGCCGGATTCGTCCTGGGCAACATGATCCTGATCATCGCCGGCGCCCTGGTGGGGGCCGCCGGGTTGATCCTCACCAACCTCATGTGCCGTGCCATGAACCGTTCCCTGGCCAATGTGGCCTTCGGAGCGTTCGGGGGCGCCACCGCCATCGCCGCAGGGTCCGACGAGGAGGAGAAGCAAGTGACCTCGGTGGACGCCGAGCAAGTGGCCACCATCCTGGCCTACGCCCGGAACGTGGTCTTCGTCCCCGGCTACGGGCTCGCCGTCGCCCAGGCCCAGCACGACCTGAAGCGGGTCTTCGACATCCTCGGGGATCGGGGGGTCGAGGTACGCTTCGCGATCCATCCGGTGGCGGGCCGCATGCCCGGCCACATGAACGTGCTCCTGGCCGAAGCCGACGTCCCCTACAACCGCCTCCTGGACCTGGAAGAGATCAACCCGGACTTCCCGCGGACCGAGGTCGTGGTCGTGGTGGGAGCGAACGACGTGGTGAATCCCGCGGCCCGGGAGCCCGACAGCGTGATCTCGGGAATGCCCATCCTGGACGTGGACGAAGCCCGGACGGTCATCGTCATGAAGCGGAGCCTGAGCCCGGGATTCGCCGGGATCGACAACGAGCTCTTCTACATGGACAACACGATGATGTTCTTCGGAGACGCCCAGGAGAAGATGCAGGACCTGGTGAAGGAGCTCCGCGAGCTCTGAGCCGCCCCTCGGGCGATCGTCGGTCGCCGGTAGCTGGAAATCCTGTCCCCCGCCGTCCCCCGCCGTCAGTCGCCGGCGGAGCCCGCACCGGCCGCCCCGGCCGGCGGCGCCGCTCCCGCGACCTCCAGAGCCGTGCGACGAAGCAGGCCCCAGGTCCTCCCGACGTCCTCCTCCCGGGTCCTCAGGTTTCCGATGGCGACTCGCATGCAGTAATCCCCCCGGAGACGGGTGTGGGAGAGGAAGGCCTCGCCCCCGGCGTTGACCCGCTCCAGGATCGCCCGGTTGAGGGCGTCCGGGTCGTCGACGCCCTCGGGAGCGAAGCGGAGCGCCACGGTGCTGAACGGCGTCGGTGCCAGACGCTCCCATCCCGGCTCGCCGTCCACCCACGACGCCAGCTTCCGCGCCAGGCGGACATGATGACGGATGCGGCCCTCCATGCCCTTCGCCCCGAAGTATCGCAGCACGAACCAGAGCTTCAGCGCCCGGAACCGGCGCCCCAGGGAGATCCCGTAGTCCATGAGGTTCCGGACCTCGTCGTCCTCCCGGGTCTTCAGGTACTCGGGCGTGACCCTGAACGCCCGCCGGAGCATCTCGGGCCGGCGGCAATAGAGGGCGGAGCAGTCCACCGGGGTGAAGATCCACTTGTGGGGATTCATGACCACCGAGTCGGCCATTTCCCACCCCTGGAACAGGGGTCGGAGCTCGGGAACGATGGCCGCTCCTCCGGCATACGCGGCGTCCACGTGGAGCCAGAGGCCGTGCTCCCCCGCCACCTCCGCGACGGCTTCGACGGGATCCACGCTGGTGGACGAGGTGGTCCCGATGGTGGCCACCACGGCCAGGGGACGGACGCCCTTCTCGAGATCGTCCCGGATGGCGGCCCGAAGAGCGTCGGGGCGCATGCGAAAGAGCTCGTCCGTGTCCACCTTCCGGAGCCCCCGCCGGCCGAGACCGAGTGTGATGGCCGCCTTGTGGATGGAGGAATGGGCCTCCGTGGAAGCGTAGATCCGGGCCGGGGGAGCCGCCGCGAGACCATCGTCCGAAGCCTCGGGGAGGTTCGCCTCACGGGCCGCCGCCAGGGCGTAGAGGGAGCTGCTCGATGCCGTGTCGTTGATGACCCCTTCGAATCCCTCCGGCAGGCCGAGGAGCTTGCGGAGCCAGTCCAGGGCCACCTCCTCCAGCTCGGTGGCCGCCGGAGAGCTCCGCCAGACCATGGCGTTGACGTTCAGAGCCGCCGTGAGCATCTCGCCGAGGACGCCCGGACCCGAACCGGTGGCCGAGAAGAAGGCGAAGAAGGCCGGATGGTTCCAGTGGGTGATCCCCGGCAGCACCTCTTCCCGGAAGTCGCGGAGGATGGCCCCGAAGGGATCTCCGTCCGGTGGCGGAGCATCGGGAAGGGCATCTCGCAGCTCCCCGGGACGCAGGGGAGACAGAACGGGGTGCTCCTGCACGGTGTCCAGGTACTCGGCGATCCAGCGCGCGACCTCCTCGCCGTGTCGGAGGAGCTCGTCCGGCGGCATGTCTCCGACGTCCACGTCCGCGTCGGGTCGGAGGGGCGGCTCGATGCTCATGGGTCGATGACTCGGGGGTGGATCCGTCGGATGGAAGGGGATCGGCGTGGTCGCCGGGTCGGGGACCCCGTCCCGGCGGCCGACATGGTCAGCCTTCCAGGCGCTCCGTGACGTCTTCGAGCTCGGAATCGATCGCCCGGAGCTGCTCCCGAACCTCCGTCTCCTGCTCCGCCGTGAGGTGATTGGCGACTCCGCTCCCCTGGAAGAGGGCGAAGAAGAGGGCGTCGGTGTGCCCGACGCTCGCGTGGGTGACGCCGAGGTCGACGATCCGGTTGATGAGCAGGACGTCCCGGAGGGCGAGCCGGTCCAGCTCCCGGACCGGCGGAACGTCGTGGAAGAGGCGGAGGATCTCCTCTCGCAGGAGCTGGAACTCCTCGATGACCTCACCCGCGGCCAGGCCCCGCATGGCTGCCACGGAGCCGTACAGCTCGGACAGCTGGGCCCACAGGGGCTCCACGTGGGAGCGATAGGGGCTGAGGAAGACCGGCGGAAAGCGGGTCAGGAGGCGAATGAATTCGCTCAACAGATCCCGAGCCGGGTCTCCGAGCCCCTCGTGACGGCTCTCCACTCCGGCGAGCCAACGATCACCGAGCCGCTCCCGGTGCTGCCGGAGCCACCGACCGAGCTCGACGGGGTCGATCTTACCGGGCCGACTTTCTTGTTGGTGGGGACGGGACCGGGGGGTGCTGCTCTTGTCGAGGAGGGGATCCCTCATCTTCCATCCGGGTGATGTCGCAGATGTTCCTCGCTAGCATGTTAAACTGTCGAAAGACCTCCGGGCTCGCCAGGCCCACTCTCCCCGTGGTCCCAGAGGGGAACCAGGACGGTGATGACCGTCCCCTTCCCGATCCGGCTCTCGGCGCCGACCGATCCACCCCAGGACTCCGCCAGCCGCCTCACGATGGCCAGACCGAGCCCCGTTCCCGCCGACCGGGTGGAGAAGTGCGGCTCGAAGATCCGGGGCAGGAGGTGCTCCGGGATCCCCGGCCCGTCGTCCCGGACCCGGAGCTCCACACCGTCCTCCCCGCCGTCGGCGAGGCGGGCCTCCACCCGAACGGTTCCTTCGTCCTCGATGGCCGTGCGGGCGTTCTCGAGGAGGTTCACCAGCACCTCCTTAATCTCGCCGGCCCGACTCCGGACCGGCGGAAGCCCGTCGGGCACGTCCGCCTCGAAGCGAATGCGCCCCTCGTCCATGGAGTAGAGGTTCAGGGTCTCCTCCACCACGGCGGTCAGGACGACGGGTACCAGGGGGGCCTCTCCCGCCGCCCCGGGCGCGGCGAATCTGGAGAAGCTCCGGGCGATGGAAGCCAGACGGTCGATTTCCGCCAGGGTGGCGTCCACGTTCTTCTCCAGGATCTCGGCGAAGTCGGGCCGCTGATCCTCCCACGCCCTCCGGATGTGCTGGACCCCGAGCTTGATGGGAGTCAGGGGGTTCTTGACCTCGTGGGCCACCTGCTGGGCCATCTCCCCCCAGGCCAGGATCCGCTCGGTCCGCAGCTCGTCGGTGACGTCCTCCAGGCTCAGGACCAGCCCACCCATCCTCTCTCTTCCCGAGATGCGCCGAGCCTGCACACGGATCCGGCGCTCCCCCACGTGGATCTCCGTGTTCCCGGCGTCGAGCCCGTCCTTCGGGGATGCCTCCACCCACTCCGCCAGCTCCCGGGCCACCTCCGTCCGCCGAGGGAGGGCGGCTCCCACGTCCACATCCGCCCCGAGGAGCTCCTCGGCCCGGGGATTCACCAGGGTCACGTGGCCGTGGGAGTCGAGAGCTACCACGCCCGTCGCGGCCTCGTCGATGATGGCCTGGGTTCGACGGGTGGTCCGCACCAGGTCCCGGCGGGCCCGGCGGAGGCGGCCGACCATCCGGTTGAAGTCCTCGAAGACGGCGCCGAACTCGTCGAGGCGCTCCCCCGGAAGCTGGACCTGGAGATCTCCTCGGCCCACCTGCCCCGTCACGGTCCGGAGCTCGCGGATGGGGCGGGCGAGGGTACGCCCCACCAGGTACGCCAGTCCCAGGGAGAGGGCGGCGCCCACCAGCAGGGAGAAGCCAAGGAGGTCGATCATCTCCTGGCGGCGCAGGGCCGCGGCCCCGGCCGCGACGGGCACCGGAGCCCCGAGGACCGCCTCATCCGGCATGCGGCGGTAGGCCACCACGTACTCCCAGCTTCCCACGGTCTGGAGCGATTGGCCCGTCAGCGCCTCCCGGTCGGACAGGCGCTCGTGTAGGGAATACGGCACCCACGCCGGGTAGAGGCCCAGCTCCACCATCTCCGACGCGGATCCGCCCACGAGCTGTCCGCCCTGATACTCCAGCAGGTCGGAGCCGACGCGCCTGGCCAGGAGGTCCACCGCGCCCTGGACCTCCAGGTACCACCCGGCCGCCTCGTCCACCACCCGGTCGGCCAGGGCCGTGGCGGTCCGCTCCGCCGCGCCGGCCAGCGCCCGGTACCCGACCAGGCCGAGGAAGGACACCGACAGGACGAAGAAACCGAAAAGAGCCACGGTCACCCGCCCCTGGAAGGTCCGGAAGGCGGCCGAGAGCTTTCGAACGGGCACGATCCGCCGGGACGTGAGGACGAGGCCACTCCCGAAGAGGAGGCCCAGGATCCCCAGGTCGAGCGCCAGGAGGAGGGTGCCCCGGGCCGTGAGAAGAAGCGGCCCGGCCAGTTCCACCAGGTAATGGGCGTGGTGCGTCCCGTCGGGCAGCTCCAGGGTCCGCTCCCCGCGCCATCCCGCCTCGGTCCTCATCCAGACGGTGGAGTCGGGAGCCGCCGGAACGTCTCCGGGAAGCAGGGGGATCAGCTCGAGGGGATCGCGCTCCCCCCCTCCGCCGGCCCCGAACAGGGGCTCCAGAGAGGAGCGGGCCGCCGCCGCGGACCGGGGAGGCACCACCGCCGTGACGGCATTCCCCGACTCCAGGGGGACCACGGCCACGTAACGGACCTCTGGACGCCGGAGGCGACGGATGACGGGTCCCGAGCCCACCCGAGCCTCCGCCAGAAACTCGTCGGCGGCCGTGGGACGGGGGGGAGGCACACCGATCCTCAGGTCCTCCAGGGGCAGGTCACCCGGGGACCACAGGGTCAGCCACGCGGGGATCCCCTCTTCGGCCAGGCCGCTCTCCACCCAGGCCCCGTACAGCAGCTCCACGGCCCCCGCTCCCGCCTGTTCGAGCGAGTCCACCCGGGACGAGAAGCGCTGAAGGAGGAACTCGGTGTAGGGGTCGGCCGGTGTGTCCAGACGGGCCAGCTCGGTCTCCCCCAGCTCCATGCGAGCCTGAACCCGGGCCTCCCAGGCGAAGGGCACGGCGCACGTGACTCCGAGGAGTCCCGCCAGGAGCCCGCGCGAGACGAGGCCCACCCGGGCCATCCCGCCCCGGCCGGCCCAGAGAACCGCGCCCGCCGGAAGGACCCAGAGGGCGGCCACCGGAAGTGGGAGGCTCCCCCGTTGCACGACCAGCACCACCGCCACGACGGACAAGCCGAGCGCCCCGGCCGCCGCCAGAACCGCTGCTACGCCCCCGCCCCCCCGGAGCCCGGACCGCCGAGCGGAAAACGTCCCCGATCCCGGACCCCCGAGATCCGCTCCCGGCGCCAGGACGCCGAAGACGAGGAGGCTCAGGGCGAGGGCCGCCCCGGCCTGCACGAGGATGAAGGAGGTATCCGAGTCCACCAGGAAACTCGGCGAGGGTGCCGTCCGGAAGAGCCAGACCGTCAGCGGGAATCCACCGGCCACCGCGGCGGCGCCGACGAGCCGGAGCCAGCGGCGACCCTTTCCCTCCGAGCCGGGCGCTCGCCCGGATCCCGACGCCCCGGCCGACGCGGCCGCGGCTCTCCGATCAGGGGCATCGGCCGAGCCGGTCCCCTCCACCGACTTCGGCCACTCCATCGAATTCGAAGACTCCTTCGACTCCTCCCCCTCGATCCGCCCCGACCGGTGCCACCATCCCGAGGTCATCCCCAGAGCCACGACCGCGGCTCCGGTCACCGCCAGAGTCCGGAGAAGCGTCGCATCCAGGGGAGAAGCCAGGAGAAAGCTGCTGGGCATGCCGATCTCGGAGGCCCCGAAAAGCCTACCCAGGGGGAGGAGAACGGCCAGGACCAGGAGGGTCACCGCCGCAGCCGGAACCTCTCTCGATCGGCCCCTGCTGGAGACTGCCAGGACTCCCCAGCCCACCAGGAGGAGTGCCAGCACCATGCGTCCCCAACGGAGGAGCGTGGCTTCCCGTTCCGCGCTCTGCCGGGGCTCCACCACCGTCACGCTGAACAGGACGTCGTCCTCGAAGCGGAAGTCCCAGACCGACTCTCCCGCCATCCGCTCGGACCGGGAAATCGTCAGATCCTCCCCGGTCCGCTCCTCGACCCGTGAGACGAAGTCGCCTCCGCCGTCCTCCAGGCCCGGGGGCAGTGCCATGCTCAGCAGGGACGCCCCCACGGCGGTCCCTCCCGTCGACGGGATCGGGCGGGTAAAGTAGAGGTAGCTGAAGAGCGGGCGTTCCCCGTAGGCGAAGGGAACCGCTCCCAGCGTCACCTCCTCCGGAACCGAGCCCCGATGCACCCCGTCCCAGACCCGAAGTCTCCCGTCGGAACCGTAGACGGCCATGGCCTCCAGGTCGTGGCGATCCCGGAGCTGCCGGATGGCCGGAAGGACCTCATCCTCGAGCGAATCGATGGAACCGTTCGAGGGGAAGGACTCGGATACGAGCTCGGACAGCTCTTCGGCGGCGGTCTCTCCCGACTCCACCAGCCCGTCGAGCTCCTCCCCCAGCGTCGCGGCCGCCCGCTCCTCCCGGGCCTCCCAGATGGAGGGCCAGGCGGTCCGGATCCCATGGAGCTGGTAGTGGGTCGCGAATCCGGCGAGGACGCCGGCCAGGAGGACCACGCTGGCCACGCCGGCCAGCCGGCTGCGAGTCCGACGCCTCACCGCGTGGTGAAGAACGAGAGCCGGAACGATGACCAGGAGCCAGGGCTCCGGCCACCGAAGCCAGGCGCCCATGAGGAGGAAGGCGAGCCAGAGCCCCGTCCACGAGGTGGCCCATGACCGGGACGGACCCGGACGATCTCCGGGATCCCCGGGACGCGACCCGGAAGCGGCCGCACGATCTTCGGAATCGGCCCGACGCTCCCCTCCGTCGCTCATCCGAGCCCCCCCGCACGGAGCTGGCTTGCCTGACCTGGCAGGAGGTCGAGCTTCACCTGGCCGAGGATCCCCGTCTTCTCCTGGCCGTCGGAGCCCTGGAGCAGCACGGCCCGCACCTTCCCCTGGGAACGAACATCCTCATCGCCGACCGCGTGGTCGGAGAAGCCTCCCGGGTCACGGGCGTTCTGCAGGCTCCCACCCTCCAATACGGCGTGGGGGCCCCGACGAAGCGTCCATTCCCCGGAGCCGCCAGCCTGCAAAGAAAGACGCTCCACCGGACCCTCAACGAGATCCTCGCCGCGTGGGAGGACGCCGGAGTCCGCGAGCTCGTGATCGTCACGGCCAACCACTACGAGCCTCACCTGGACGCCCTCCTCATGTCGCTGACGTCGAAGTCCATCACCACGGTCGTCGATCTCCGCTCCATCCCGGCCGACGATCTCCTGGACGGAAATCCCATCTCGGAACACGGGGGAGAGCTGGAAACCTCCCTCCTCCTACACCTTGCTCCGAAGATGGTCCGAAGGAACGAGGTCGCCGACTTCATCCCCGATTCGCGAACGTTTCGAAAGTACGTGAGGGGGCGAAGGCCCACACCCCCACCCGGCTCCAGGGGCGTCGTGGGACGTCCCTCCCTGGCCTCGAAGGAGAAGGGTGAGCGCCTCTTTCGACGGTACGTGGCCGTCCTCCGGGACCGCATCCTCGAGGGGTCTTGAGGGAGCCCGGCGGATTCCCCCCGGCGTCACAAAGCCGAACCCCGTCACTTTCCGGGGGTAGACAACCCGTCATGCGACTCTTCACCGGTGGATCCGACCGAAGCGGGGCCGCCTACGAGCCCCCCCACCATCCCCTCGTCCCGTCCGTGGTCCCGCTGACAGCGGCCCCGCGGGCGCCCGCTTCCCGCCCGCCCGCACGAGGGATCCGGGCCGCCGTTCTGGCCGCCCTCGTCCTCGCCACTCAGCCCCTTCCGGGCGGTGCCCAGGGCGCCGTGGTCGACCAGGGAACCTTCCTTCTCAGTCGGAGCGGTCAGGCCATCGGGACCGAGAGCTTCACGATTCGGCGGACGGGAGGGGGCCAGAACGCCAACTACGTGGCCACGGGCGAGATCGAGATCGACGTGGACGGTGAAGAGCGACGGATCAGCGTCGCCCTGGAGGCGGCAACCTCCGGTTCCGTGGTTTCGGCCTACCAGCTGAAGGAAGGGGGCGCCCACCAGACGGAGATCTATCTCACCCGCTCCGATCGCCGGTTCCAGGCCCGTGTCGTCACCTCCGCCGGCGAACAGGTCCGGGAGTATCGGGCAGCCCCCGGGATCGTGCTCCTCGAACAGTGGGTCACCCACCACTACTTCTTCACCGTGGCCAAGATCGACGGGGCGAGGACGATGCTCCCCGCTCTGACTCCCCGGACGGGCGAGCGCTTCGATCTCGAGATCTCGGACACGGGAACCGAGCGCATCCAGATGGCGGGCGAGGCGGTCCAGGCTCGACGGATCCAGCTGACGAACGGGGGCACCGAGCGGGACCTCTGGGTGGACGAACAGGGACGCGTCCTCCTGGTCGTCGACCACGAGACGGGATTCCGGGCCGAGCGACGGGACCTGCCCGGCTGACTCGCTTCGGGACCCGGACCGAAACTTCTCGGGCACGGAGGCCGTGGGGGCCTCCGTCCGTACCCTTTCAGGATCGGCGGTCCGCACCGACCTTGTCGGGTGTCGGGAGCCCGTCCAGGCGGGCTCCCGAGGCCGTACGTCCGGGGCGACCACCGTCCATCATCGAGCCGAACGATTCCGATCCGACCATCCTGTCCGAACCGACGATCCTCAAGCCGACCATCCCCGTGATAGAAGCCACAGGCCGCACCCCGGTCCGGGTGGGTGTCTGGATGCTGGTCGCGACCCTGGCCCTTCCGGCCGGAGCGCGGAGCCAGACGCCGCCGGTACCCACCTCCCTGAGCCTCGAGGAAGCCGTTCAGATCGCGCTGAACAACAATCCCTCCCACCTGTCGTCCCGCAACGACGCGGACGTGGCGGACTGGGACGTTCGGGCGGCGTACGGATCCTGGGCTCCCTCCCTGAGCGCCAACTCCTCGTTCTCGTGGCAGGGCCCCGGAGAGCAGAGATTCGGGAGCCTGACGACCGAGGAGCTGGGCTTCGGAAACCAGCCGTCGTACTATTTCTCCACGTACAGCCTGGGGATGTCGTACACGGTCGACGGAGCGACGCTCCTGGCTCCGGGACAGGCCAGAGCGCGTCGAGAGGCGACCGACGCCCGGATCCGGAGCAGCGCCGCCACTCTCGAGCAGACGGTGACGGCCGCGTATCTCGAGGTCCTGCGCCAGGAGGAAGGCTTGAGGCTCGCCCGACGGCAGCTGGCCCGGGCCGAGGCCAACGCTCGACTGGCGACGGCGCAGCGGGACGTGGGGTCGGTGACCCAGCTCGACGTCAGTCGGGCCGACGTGGAGGTGGGGCGGGCCCGGGTCGAAGTCCTCAGGGCCGAGAACGCCGTGACCACGGCCCGGGTGGCCCTGCACCGCCAGCTCGGCTCGAATCCGGACTCGCAGGACCGGAGGGTGGAGCTGACGACCGAGTTCGAGCTCCTCGAGCCCGCGTGGACCGCCGAAGGGCTCTTCGGCGAGGCGCTCCGGCACAATCCCCTTCTTGCCGAGCTGGAGGCGTCCCGGGTGGCCGCCGACTATCAAGTCCGAACCGCCCGATCCGCCTATTTCCCCTCCCTCTCCCTCGAGGCGGGGATCAGCGGCTTCGCCCGGGAGGCCAGTGACCTCTCGTCCGTCATCGGGCAGGCCCAGGCCCAGGCCGAGGCCGAGATCCAGCAGTGCCAGGCCCTCAACGAGGTCTTCTCCCGGCTGGCCGACCCTCTTCCGCCCCAGGACTGCTCCCAGCTCGCTCTCGGCCAGGAGCGGATCGATGCCATCCGGGAGAGCAACGACGCCTTCCCCTTCGACTTCACCCGGCAGCCCACCCAGGCCACCCTGGCCATCTCCATCCCCATCTTCCAGGGGTTGGGACGCCAGAGGGACCTGGAAGCGGCCCAGGTGGAACGGCAGGACGCCCTCTATCGCGTCCGGGACCAGGAGCTCGCCCTCCGGGCCGACATCGCTTCGGGACTCGCAGCCGTGGAGACGGCCTACCAGAGCGCCATGATCGAGGCCGAGAACCAGCAGGTGGCCGACGAACAGCTCCGGCTGGCCCGGGAGCAGTATGCGGTGGGCCAGATCTCCTTCATCGACCTGGCCGAAGCCGAGACGGTGAAGGCCCAGGCCGACCGGGAGCGGATCGCCGCTCTCTATGCGTATCACGACGCCCTGGCCAACCTGGAGGCCATCGTCGGGCGCTCCCTTCGTGATGCCGCGAACGAGGAGTGACCATTCGGGGAGAGCCGAGGGGGGACGACCTCCGCGTTCGGTTCGATCCCGCGCGGACGAACGAGGACCCAAGACGACCGTAAAGGACCATCGATGACGAGAGCACAGAAGACGGTGGCGGGGGTGGTGGGGGTGCTGGTCGTGGCGAGCATCGTCACGGCCGTCGTCTTCGCCCGCGAGAATCAGCCCCTTCCGGTGAGGCTCGAAGAAGTGGCTCGCCGGGACCTCGTGGCCACGGTCACGGCCAACGGGAACGTCCGGGCGCGGCGGAGCGTGGACATCAGCTCCGACGTCATGGGTCGGGTGGTGGAGCTCACCGTGGAGGAAGGGGACACCGCCCAGACCGGAGAGATCCTCCTCCGACTCGATCCTTCCCAGTACGAGGCCGCCGCGTCCCGGGCCCGGGCCACCCTGAGCCAGGCCCAGGCCCAGGCGGCCCAGCAGCGGGCCAACGTCCACCGCGCCGAGCGGGAGCATGAGCGCGTGGAGGCCCTCTGGAGCCGGGACTCCACGCTGGTGAGCCGCCAACAGCTCGAGGACGCCGAGACGAACCTGGAGGTGGCCGAGGCCCAGCTCACCGCCGCCGAGCACGGGGTGGAGCAGGCACGGGCCGCTCTGGACGAGGCCGAGGACCAGCTCGCCCGCACGGTCATCCGGGCCCCCATGACGGGCACCGTCACCCGCCTCAACATCGAGGAGGGAGAGATCGCCGTCGTGGGAACCATGAACAATCCCGGCAGCCTTCTTCTGACCATCAGCGACCTCTCGGTGGTGGAGGCCCTGGTGGAGGTGGACGAGACGGACCTGCCGGAGATCGCCCTGGGAG
>JBKHJU010000007.1:0-13964 GCA_046537985.1 Longimicrobiales bacterium | reverse complement strand
CCTCCCGGGCCATGCGAGCGACGGCCCGACGAACCGCGTCCTCGTCCATGATGCAGACGCTGCGGGTTTCGGCCATGATCGCGGTTCTCGACGGTTCTCGACGCGGGTGGCGGATCGGGCGACGCCGCGAGCGCCGGCTCGCGCTCCGGCTCGCGCTCCGGCTCGGGCGGCACGAAAGTAGACGCGGTCTCGACGACGTGTCAACGCGACTTCCGGCTTTACACGCATCCCCCGGATTCCCATGATGGTTGCCGCGTTCGGCCGGTCCTCTCTTCCCCCTGTCGAGACTTGCGTCCCCTCGGAACTTCTCCACCCGTGACCCGTCCGCCCCCGACCCCGCGGGGCCGTTCCCAGACTCCGTGGGCCCTCTGGGCCCGACTCCTGGTGTTCGCCCTGGGCCCGTGCTTCGGGCTCGCCGGAGCGCCGGAGCTGTCGGCTCAGGTGGACGGCGGCACGATCCTGGAGTCGGGTCCCCCGGCGGAGCCCGCTGCGGTCGTGGAGACACCGCCGGTCATTCTCGGGGGCATTCCCTTCTCACTCACCCTCCGGGGAGGGAGCCGGGACGCCACCTTCTTCGAGGTGAGGACCGCCGGGGGCGATCTCGTCCGGAGCGGGAGCGTCCCCCCCGGCCAGGATCTGGAGGTGGACGACCTGTTGGTGGAGAGCGCCGGGGCCATTCCCCTCGCAGTGCACCTGGCCACCCGAACCGAGTCGGTGGATGCCACGTACGCTCCGGGGTGGTACTCCCTCCTTCCTCCCGTGATCGCCATCCTCCTGGCCCTGATCTTCCGGGAGGTCGTCTCGGCCCTCTTCGCCGGGGTCTGGCTGGGCGGCCTGGCCGTGGCGGGGTGGAATCCCCTGGCCGGCACGTGGCGGGTCATCGACACCTACGCCGTTCCGGCCCTCGCCGATCAGGGCGGCCACACCCAGATCGTCGTCTTCTCCCTCCTCCTCGGGGGGATGGTGGGCGTCATCTCAAGGAGCGGAGGCACGCTGGGGATCGTCGAGGCGGTGGCTCCCTATGCCAGCGATCGTCGCAGGGGACAGATCGCCACCTGGCTGGCCGGGCTCGCCATCTTCTTCGACGACTACGCCAACACCCTGATCGTCGGCAACACGATGCGCCCCATCACGGACCGCCTGAAGATCTCCCGGGAGAAGCTGGCCTACCTGGTGGACTCCACCGCCGCACCCATCGCCGCCATCGTCCCCATCTCCACCTGGGTCGGCTACGAGATCTCCCTCATCGGGGACGGCTTTCGCATCGCCGCAGAGCAGCCCGGAACCGATCCGGCCACGGCCGAGGCACTTCTCTCGGCCAGCCCCTTCGCCGTCTTCGTCCAGACGATCCCGTACCGCTTCTATCCCCTCCTGGCCCTGGCCCTGGCCTTCTTCATCGCCTGGACGCGCCGGGATTTCGGCTCCATGGCCCGGGCCGAGGCTCGGGCCGCCGGAGGAGGAGGACTCCACCGCCCCGGTGCCATGCCGGCCACCGACACCTCGGTGGATACGCTGGAGGCCAAGGAAGGGGCGCCGGCCCGATGGTGGAACGCGGCGCTACCGGTTCTCACCGTGGTCGGGGTGGTGCTGGTGGGGCTCTGGGTCACGGGACGCTCGGTGGTCGGCCCCGAGGCGTCGCCCATGGACGTCTTCGGGGCGGCCGACCCCTTCGTGACCCTCCTCTGGGGATCCCTGGCCGGCTGCATCGTCGCCGTCGCCCTCGCCCTCTTCCAGCGAATACTGAGCCTCCAGGAGGCCATGGAGGCCCTGGTGGGCGGGATGAAGGCCATGATGATCGCCATGGTCGTGCTGGTGCTGGCGTGGTCCCTCGGCGCAGTCACCGAAACCCTGGGGACGGCTCCCTTCCTTGCTCAGCTCCTCCAGGGGGGGATCCCCCTCCAGCTCGTCCCCGTGCTGGTCTTCGCCACGGCGGCGGCCATCTCCTTCGCCACGGGCACCTCGTGGGGAACGATGGCGATCTTGGTGCCCCTGGTGATCCCCCTGGTCGTCGCCCTGGGGGGCGGCAGAGTGGATTTCGCCGGGGGCGCCCGCTACACGGTGCTCCTGGGCACGGTGAGCTCGGTCCTGGCCGGCGCCATCTTCGGGGATCACTGCTCCCCCATCTCCGACACCACGGTCCTGAGCTCCACGGCGGCCGGATGCGACCACGTGGATCACGTCCGGACCCAGCTTCCCTACGCCCTCCTGGCCGGAGCGGTGGGAATGGCCCTGGGAGACATCCCCACGGCCTACGGCCTCTCGCCGTGGATCTCACTGACGGCGGGGATCGTCATGCTGTGGCTCTTCCTGCGGATCTTCGGGACGCCGCTCGCGGACCTGGCCCCGGCGTCGTCGAAGCAGACGGAGGCGGGCGCGGCCTGATCATCCAGCCCCCCCGGGCTGATCGGGCTCCTCGGAACGGGTGCTAATCCAGCCCCACCGCCGTACCGAAGGCGGCCGCGCCCAGGCGGTCCAGGAACGTGGTACCCCTGCGATCCGCCGGGGCCTCAGCCACCGCCCAGTCGTAGGAGAACAGGGCTACCCCGGAGGCGCCGGTGGAGCGGGCGATCCGGATCTGATCCACGATTCCCGGCAGGTCCGTCTTGTAGACCCCGATTCCGGCCCACACCCGGTCGCGCCCGGCCCCGCGGACCGCGGCGTCCACCCAGCTCCGGAAGAGGCCTTCGCTCCCGGTGTAGGCCATGGGCGCCACGGCGTCCACCAGTCCCTCCTCCAGCCATCCGGCCCAGTCCTGGAAGCGGTGGTCCCGGGCATCCAACGGATCGGCCCGGACGGCGGCGGTGAGGACGATTCCGGGGCGGACGGCACGGACGGCGCGTTCGGCGCGCCGCATCAGGTCGGTCACCTCCTGTCGCCGAAATTCGTCCCAGAGCTCCGGGAGGGCGTCGGGCCAAGCGGTGACGTCGGTCTCGGCCCGACCGTCGAGATCTCGCCGGGCAGAAGCCGTGATCTGCGGACCCGCCCACGCCCGGAAGGCCTCGAGCGCCCCCGGAGAGTAGTCGAAGTCCGGCGAGGGGTAGCGGAGGTAGTCCAGGTGGAGCCCGTCGAGGGGGTAGCGAGCCAGCAGATCCCGCAGCACGCCCTCCACGTGGCGCTTGACCGCCGGCTTCGACGGCGAGGTGAAGAGCCCCTCGATCCGACCCTCGTTCCGACGAGCCCACCGGAGGAGGGCTTCCACGTACCCCGGTGCGTGGGGTTCGACGTCGGTCAGCTCCGACGCCAGATCCCGGGGGACCGCCAGGAGGTCGGGACTCGATCGGACCAGGTGCCTCGGGCTGGCGGGCAGCCGCCCCAAGCCGTGGACCAGGTGGACGTTGACCCATGCGTGGACCTCGAGTCCGCGGGCGTGGGCCTCCTCCAGGACGACTTCCAGGGGATCGTACTCCGTCGGCGCGTTCGACAGGACCTCGGCGCGGGGCTCGCGTCGGCTGCGGTAGAAGGCGTCCCCCCGCCCCCTGACCTGAACCAGGAGGGTGTTGAATCCCGCCCGGTCGGCCCGGTCCACCATGGCCCGCACCGAGTCCGGGTGATGGAGGGCGGTCCGGACCACCCAGAGGGCCCGGACCTCTTCACTCCCCCGGCGACGCGCAGCGGCCGTGGCCTCTCCGGCCGCCGTGGAAGACGGGTCGACGGCCCCGGGCCCGGACGAAGGTCCGTCCGGCCCCGGCGTGCCTGCCCCGGGGGGGACGCCCACCAGGGTGCAGCTCCAGAGCCCTCCGAGGAAGAGGGTCCCCGCGAGGAGGAGGATGCGGGTCGGATGTTTCCGGTCGGGACGACCACCTCCACTCATCGCCGCCGCTCCCGAAAGAAGTCCCTGAGAAGACGGGCCGACGAGTCGGCCAGGACGCCCCGGGTCAGGGATACCTGGTGGTTCAGGCGGCGATCCTGCACCAGGTTTTCCAGGGATCCGGCCATACCGGCCTTGGGATCCTCGGCGGCGAAGACCAGTCGGGGGATCCGGGCCAGGACCACGGCGCCGGCGCAGAGGGCGCACGGTTCCAGGGTGGCGTAGAGGGTGCAGTCGGTCAGCCTCCAGCCCCCGAAGCGACGGGATGCCTTCCGGATCGCCACCACCTCGGCGTGGGCCGTCGGATCCGAGTCGAGGTTGGTGCGGTTGTACCCCTCGGCCAGGAGCCGGCCTTCTCGAACGATCACGGCACCCACCGGAACCTCGTCCCGGATCCGGGCCAGCTGCGCCATCTCCAGGGCGCGGGCCATCCAGCGAGAATCCTCAGGAATCGGATCGGAATGGACGGTATCGCAAACGACGGTACGGCCACCGATGGGACGGGAAGGGTCGGGATCCGAAGAGGTGGGAGCGGACGGCACGTAGCCCGCAGCGTCCGGCACCTGCGCCGGACGAAGCCTGCTAGTGCGCCGTGACGCTGACGGTGGACGCCGTTCCATCGAGCTTCCGGTACACGGCCGTCACCCTGCCGATGACGCGGAGGGAGCTCGGGTCCTCCACCGCCTTCGAGGCTTCGTCTTGGCGAAGGGGCTTGAGCGAAGGGCTGGAGTCTTCGAGGGCATACCGATAGAAGGCGGGTCTCGATCCATCGGGCGGCCGGGCGACGATGAGGCTTCCGTTCCCGAGCTGTTCCGCGCTGGCGGGCTCGAGGAGGATGTAATCCCCGGCCGAAACTCCCAGGGCCGCCAGGTCCCCATTGGTCGCACGGACGAAGAAGGCCCCCTTCTCGCCGGCGAGGCGCCGATCGAGGGTCAGGTAAGTCTCCACTCCCTCTCGATCGGAGCCCGAGTCCCCGGAGGGCATTCGGCCGTAACAGGGCACGGACACGGTCTGGGGATTCAGGTCGACGTTCAGGATGCGAACGCCCCTGGAACGGGAGGGATCCCGCTCCAGATAGCCCTTCTGGGCCAGGGCCTGGAGGTGCTCGGAAACCGTCTTCGTGCTCTTGATGCCGAAGCGCTCGCCTATCTCCCGGATCGACGGCTGGTAGGTGTTCTCTCGGAGATACCGGACCATGTAGTCCAGGATCTTCTGCTCCATATCATTCAGCGCTAGCGGCATTCACCACTCCGTGCGTCGCCTACCGATGTGGGGCCGTCGGGGGGCCTCAGTGAGAAAGGCTATCCTAATGTGCGCGATTTCTCGGTGTCAAGCAAAGGTTTTTCCCGTCACCGTGCCGTTTCCGCCTCCTGTTGCGGATCCTCGAACGCCACTCCGGCTCGAATCAGCTCGATGGCGCGCTCGATCCGGGCCAGCGCCCGCTCCCGTCCCACGTAGCGGAGGGTCTGGAAGATACCGGGGCTGGCGGACTCCCCGACCAGGGCCACCCGGAGGGGGTGGATCAGCCTGGCCCACCCCACGTCCAGCTCGTCGGCCAACTCCCGGAGGGCGGCCTCCAGGGCGTCCTCCTTCCACTCCACCGCGGAGTACCGCTTCCAGACCGCCTGGAGATGGTCGGCCGTGGCCTCCGGATCCTTGGCCCACCGCTTCGCCACCGCGTCCGGGTCCAGGGGCACGGGATCCACCAGGTACACCCGGGCCTTCTCGGCGATCTCCTTCACCGTCCGGTGCCGAACCTTCAAGAGATCGACGAGGCCGAGCAGCCACGCCCGTCCCTCGGCCTCCAGGGCGTCCTGGACCGCCTGCCCCTCTCCCACCAGAATCTGCTCCCGCACCGGACCCTCCAGCCTCTCGGCGGGCGTCCGGGCCAGGTGCTGCCCGTTGATCCATTCGAGCTTGTCGTGGTCGAACACGGCGCTCTTCTTGAGCACCCGGTCCAGGGAGAAGCGGCTCCGGAGCTCGTCGACGGTGAAGACCTCCTCGTCGGTCCCTGGGCTCCACCCGAGGAGGGCCAGGAAGTTCACCATGGCTTCCGGCAGGATTCCCTCCTCGGCGTACGCCTCCACGGCCGTTGCCCCGTGCCGCTTCGAGAGCCGCCGTCCGTCGGAACCCAGGATCATGGGTACGTGCCCGAAGGCGGGTACGGCGCGTCCCAGGGCCTCGTAGAGAAGGATCTGCTTCGGCGTGTTGGAGAGGTGGTCGTCTCCCCGGATCACGTGGGTGACCTCCATCTCGGCGTCGTCCGAGACCACTGCGAAGTTGTAGGTGGGCGTGCCGTCCCGCCGGAGGATCACGAGGTCCTCGATGTCGGCGTTCTCGAAGCGCACCTCGCCGTGGATCAGGTCGTCCCAGCTCGTCTTCCCGTCCGGGACCCGAAAGCGGATGGCGTGGGGCTCGTCGGGACTCCCCTCGGTGCGGGGCTCCTCGCCGGGCTCGGAGAAGTCCCGGTACGCCAGCCCCCGCTCCAGGAGCTGACGGGCCTGGAGTCGGTGCCGGTCGAATCCGTCGCTCTGGTAGTGGGGATTCCCGTCCCAGTCCAGCCCGAGCCAGCTCAGACCGTCCAGGATGGCCCGCACGTGCTCCTCGGTGGAGCGCTCCGGGTCGGTGTCCTCGATGCGGAGCAGGAAGACCCCGTCCTCCTGCCGGGCGAAGAGCCAGTTGAAGAGGGCCGTGCGTGCGCCCCCCACGTGGAGAAACCCCGTAGGGGAAGGCGCGAAGCGGACGCGGACGGTCATGGCCGGGCCGGCCGCGGCGGCGCCGTCGCCGCGCCCGGGGACCTCTCCCGGCGCATCGGGGTCGGCGCGGTCACTGGAGACGCTCCCGCAGGATCTCCTGGACGGCCCCCGGATCGGCCCGTCCCTCCGTGGCGGCCATCACCTTCCCCATGAAGAATCCGAAGAGCCCCTCGTGGCCGTCCCGGTACGCCTGGACCTTGTCGGGCCACTCGTCCAGCACCGCCCCCACCGTCTCCTCGAGGACGTCCGGGTCGGAGATCTTCTCGAGGGCGCGGCTCCGCACGACCTCCTCCGGATCCACGCCCTCCTCCACCATCTCGGTGAGGATCTCGCCGGCCACCCGGCGGCTGATCCGGTCCCCGGCCACCAGGGCCACCAGGCGCCCCAGGTCCCGGCCGCCGAAGGGGAGCTCCGACACGGCGCCCTCGTCCAGCTCGCCCCGGAGGTCGTTGGTGATCCACGCCGCCACGTCGCCGGGCTCGTCGTGCTCCTGAAGGGCCTCCTCGAAGAAATCGGCCATGTCGACGGAGCCGGTGAGGATGTCGGCGTCCTTCAGGGAGAGCCCCAGCACCTCCCGGTACCGCTCCATCCGGGCGGCCAGCTCGGGGTTCGCCTCCCGGGCGGCCCGTCTCTCGTCGCTGATCCGGTCCTCCGGGGTCTGGATCGCGCGGGGCTCGGAGCGCTCCTCCTCGCGGCGTTCCCGCTTCCGCTCCTCTGCGGCCCTCGACTTCTCCTCCTCCCTCCGCCGGGTCCAGGTGTCCCGGAGGTTGACGATTCGGTTGAATACGAGATGGTCCGGCGCGGAATCCACGGGATCCCGCCAGAAGTAGCCGGTCCGCTCGAACTGGTAGCGGAGGTCCTTCGGGTCGTTCCGGACGCTGGGCTCGACGCGGGCGGTCTCCCTGACCTCCAGGGATTCCGGGTTGAGGTGGTAGGTGACGTCCTCTCCCTCGGGGAGGTCGTCGGGGTCGGGTACGCTGAAGAGGCGGTCGTAGAGCCGGACCTCGGCCCGCAGAGCGTGCTCCGCCGACACCCAGTGGATCGTCCCCTTCACCTTCCGGCCGTCGGGAACCGTGCCTCCCCGGGTCTCGGGATCGTAGGTGCAGCGCACGGCGGTGACCTCCCCGGTCTCGGGATCCCGATCCACTCCGGTGCACTCGACCACGTAGCCGTAGCGGAGGCGGACCTCACGGCCCGGGGCCATGCGCCAGAAGCCTTTCGGAGGATCCTCGGAGAAGTCGTCACGCTCGATCCAGAGCTCCCGGCTGAACGGGATCTTCCGGCTCCCCTCCCGGTCCACGTCCCTGGGGTAATAGGGAGCGTCGAGCCAATTCGTCTTCCCGTTCGGATAGTTCTCCACCACCAGCTTCACGGGATCGAGAACCGTCATCACGCGGGGGGCGATGGGGTTCAGGTGGTCCCGAATGGCGAATTCCAGCTTCCCCACGTCGACCCGGCTGTCGGCCCGGGCCACGCCCACCATCCGCCAGAACTCGAGGATCGCCTCCGGCGGCACGCCCCGCCTGCGGAAGGCCGCCAGCGTGGGCATCCGGGGATCGTCCCACCCGGCCACCTTTCCATCGTGGACGAGGCGCAGGAGCTTCCGCTTGCTCATGACGGTGTAGTCCAGCTCGCCCCGGGCGAACTCGTACTGATGCGGCCGGGGCTCCTCGAAGCCGAGGCGATCCAGGATCCAGTCGTAGAGCTCCCGGTTGTTGGCGAACTCCAGGGTGCAGAGAGAGTGGGTCACCCCCTCGACGGCGTCTTCCAGGCAGTGAGCGAAGTCATACATGGGGTAGATGCACCACTCGTCACCCGTCCGGTAGTGGGTGGCGTGGCGGATCCGATAGAGGAGCGGATCCCGCATGAGCATGTTGGGGTGGCTCATGTCGATCTTCGCCCGGAGCACGTGCTCCCCTTCCCCGAACTCCCCGGCCTTCATCCTCCGGAGCAGATCCAGGTTCTCCTCCACCGAGCGGTTCCGGTACGGACTCTCGGTCCCGGGCTCGGTCACCGTACCCCGGCTCTCCCGGATCTCCTCCTCGGACTGGGAGTCGACGTAGGCGAGGCCCCGCTCCACCAGGATCTCGGCGTACTCGTAGAGCCGGTCGAAGTAGTCGGCGGCGTGGTAGAGGTGCTCTCCCCAGTCGAAGCCGAGCCAGCGGACGTCCCGCTTGATGGCCTCGGCGTACTCGACTTCCTCGGTCAGGGGGTTCGTGTCGTCGAAGCGGAGGTGGCAGCGGCCCCCGAACTCCTCGGCGATGCCGAAATTCAGGAGGATGGACTTGGCGTGCCCGATGTGGAGATAGCCGTTGGGCTCGGGGGGAAAGCGGGTGACCACCCGGTCGTATCGACCCTCGTCGAGGTCCTCGCGGACGATGGTGCGGATGAAGTCGGTGGCTTTCCGGGGCTCGTCGGCGGAGTCGCCGTCGCGGTCCCCGGAACCTCCGGGTTCCTCACCTCGTTGTCGTCCGGCCGGCCCGGGGTCCTCGGCCGCATCGAAGGAGGGGTGGTCGAGGTCGTCGCTCGAAGCTGACGTATCCGACGATGTGGAGGAGCTGCTCTCGCTCACCGGACGCGCCTCAGGAGACGGCGGCCGGCTCGACGGGCCGGTCCTCCTGGGTCGGATCCTCTCCGGATCCGGCCCCGTACCGCTTGCGAACGTACTCCACCACGATCTCCTTGAACTCCTCCACCAACCCTTCCCCCTTCAAGGTCGTGAAGTGCTCGCCGTCGACGTAGACGGGGGCCTTGGGATCCTCGAAGGTGCCCGGGAGCGAGATCCCGATGTCGGCGTGCTTGGACTCTCCCGGACCATTGACCACGCATCCCATCACCGCCACGCCCATCTCCTCGACTCCGGGGTACCGCTCCCGCCAGACCGGCATCCGTTCCCGGAGGAAGCCCTGGATCTCCTCGGCCAGCTCCTGGAAGAAGGTGGACGTCGTGCGCCCACAGCCGGGACAGGACGTGACCTGGGGCTCGAAGCTCCGGATCTCCAGGGACTGGAGGATCTGCTGGGCCACCCGGACCTCCTCGCTCCGGTCCCCGCCGGGACGGGGCGTGAGGGAGACCCGGATCGTGTCCCCGATCCCCTCCATGAGGAGGGGAGCCAGGCCGGCAGTGGTCGCGACGATTCCCTTCATGCCCATCCCCGCCTCCGTGAGGCCCAGGTGGAGGGCGTATTCACACCGGGCCGAGAGCTTCCGGTAGACTGCGTGGAGATCGCTGGGGTTGGAGACCTTGGCGCTGATGATGATGTGGTCGCGGGGGAGCCCCGTCTCCTCGGCCAGGTCCGCGGAGCGCACGCCGCTCTCCACCATGGCGTCGAGGAGGACCTCCTTGCTGTCCCTGGGGTCCGGGCGCCGGGCATTCTCGTCCATCAGCTCCGTGAGAAGCCGCTGGTCCAGGGATCCCCAGTTGACCCCGATCCGCACCGGCTTGTCGTTCTCCACCGCCACCCGGACGATGGTCTGGAAGTTCTCGTCCCGACGCTTCGTTCCCACGTTCCCGGGGTTGATCCGGTACTTGGCCAGGGCCTCGGCGCAGGCGTCGAACTCCGGCAGGAGACGGTGGCCGTTGTAGTGGAAGTCGCCGATGATGGGCGTGTCGTAGCCTCGTTCCCGGAGGCGGGACACGATCTCGGGGACAGCCCGCGCGGCTTCCTCGGTGTTGACCGTGACTCGGACGAGCTCGCTTCCGGCGTCCGCCAGGAGGCGGACCTGCTCCACGGTCCCCTCCACGTCCGCCGTATCCGTGTTCGTCATGGCCTGGACGACGACCGGGTGGGCACCTCCCACCTTCACGCCGCCCACGTCCACCGTCACGGTCTCCTTTCGCTTCCAGATGCTCACGGGGTCTCCTACGGCTCTCCTGGAGAGAAGGGATCCGACCGGGACGTCGGACGCCCCTCCAAGCCTTCAAGAATGCCCGAAAGAAATGTATCGTAGCCCCGGCGGGGCACCAAGGCGGATCGGAAGTGGTGGCGAGGAAAACTTCTCCAGACGGTGGTGTACGAGGCCACCGAAGGCCGAATCGTCGATTCGACCCCACGGCCCTGCGAAGCGCGACAGAGTCGCGACACACGGGGCATTCGAAGCGATCGCGACCATCGATATCAATCTTTATGTTCAGGAGGACGCAGATGCGCAGGATCAGCTTGAAGTCCCTCTTACTCACTCCCCTGCTCGCAACGGTCCCCGTGGTCCTGGCGTGCGGGGGCGGCGAGACCGGAGGAGGCATGGAGACGGGCGAAGGCGCCGGCCAGCCCGCCGTGGAGTCGGAAGCCCAGTCCGAGGTCGTGGACTGGACGGCGCTGAACGGGTCCGGCGTGACCGGCGACGTGGAATTCGTGCGGGAGGGCGGCACCCTGGAGATCGCCACGATGGCCGAGAGCCTCGGCGGCCCCGGGGACTACGCCACGGAGATCCTCACCGGGACCTGCGACGCCCTGGGCGAGACCGTGGTCACCCTGAACGCCTCCACGGCGCACGAGCCCGGCATCGGTGAAGGCGAGACGGAGGTGGACGCGGGCCAGCCCCAGGCGGGGCAGTCATACGTCGTCCTCGTGCGCGCCCTCCAGGGTGAGCCGGTGGCGTGCGCCCCCGTCCCGGCCGAGGTGCTGGAAGCCGAGGCCTGACTCGGACGCTCCCCCACCTTCCTCGGCAGATGGAGAACGCCCAGGACCGGATCGGTGAGGTCCGCGGGATGGAGGATAGCGTGAAGCACCCGTTGACCTGGAGGAAGGCACGAGTTCGATAGCGAGTTCAACGCGCGGAGGGAGCAGAACGTGGCAGACGTGAAGATCACCGTGATCCAGGACGGCCCCTACAAGCTGGAGGGCGACCTGGAGATGACGGACGACGAAGGCAGGAAGGTGCAGACCCGGGAAGGAAAGGCCGTCTTCCTCTGTCGCTGCGGGCAATCGTCGACGAAGCCTTTTTGCGACGGCACCCACAACGACATCGGCTTCAGCGGGGAGGAATCGGCGCTGGTGGAGCAGGCCTACGATTAGGCCCTCCGACCGGAGCGATCAGAGCGCTCCGGTCCCACCAGCCCTGGAACAGGAAACGGCGGCCCGGATGAACCGGGCCGCCGTTTCCATCCTCCTCGTGGGCTCGTCGAGGGCCGGCCGATCGGGCTTCTCGGTCAGTCGTCGGACGCGACGGTGATCTCGATGGTCTCGCACAGCCCCTCGATCGTCCGGTGCTCGTCGTCCCCGGCCTGCACCGAGAGCTGGTACTCCCCGGGCTCGGGAAACTCCAGCTCGATGGAGTCGCTCCCGTCACCGAAGTGGATCCACGGATCCGCCTCCGGGATCACCTCGCCCGGGGGAAGGCACTCCGTGTCGTAGCCGAGGTGGTAGTGGACGACCCCTTCCCGGGGCTCGTCGAACTCTTCCGGAACGGCCCCGATCTCGATGTTCTCGGACCCGAACACGACCTGTGCCGGGCTCGTGACGGTGTCACCCTGCTGGGGCTGCTGAAAGAAGACCCGGGGCTCCCCTCCGGCAGGCTCCATCTCCTCCATCGCTTCCTCTTCCTGGGGCTGGCCTTCCTGCTGAGTCTCACCGCCGCAGCCCGCCACTCCCGCGACGAGGACGAACGAAAGAAGCGTGGGAAGCAGTCTCGAAGAGCGGAGCTCAGGGCATTCTGGTGACGATCGCATCACGAATTCTCCTCTCCTGGCGGACGAATCAGCGGACGAATGAAAGGGCATCAGAACGTAACATGCGGCCCTCAATCCGTCATGCAAGCGAGGACCCGAGAGCCCCGGCCCGGTGAAGCGGAAACGCTACCCCTCGGTCAGCTCCTCGTAGATCGCCCGCAGGAACCGCTCCGGGTCTCCCCACGGGTCGTCGTAGGGGGCCGTGGGGTTCGCGCTGGCCACCTGCTCGTAGCTCATTCCCCGGGCCACCAGCTCTTCCACCCGGCCCCGAACGTCGAGGATCATGTCCCGGAACGCCGTGACGTCCTCCCGGCTCGAGACCCCGCCGTGGCCGGGGACGATCAGCGTCTCGGGACCCGACAGCCCGATGAGGATCCCGAGGGCGTCCACCGTGCCGGCGAGGGTCCCTCCGTTGGCCCGGTCGATGTAAGGATAGCCCGTCGTCCGGAAGACATCTCCGGCGTGGATGACGTCGGCGTTCCGGAAGTGAATGTAGCTGTCCCCGTCGGTGTGGGCCGGGGGCACGCCGAAGACGACGATCTCCTCGTCGTTCAGGTGGATGTCGATGTCCTCTTCGTAGGTGAGCACCGGGAGGGCCGCATCGGGACTTCCACCCTCGGCCAGGCGGCGGCGCACGGCGTCCCGGGCCAGGACGTCGATCCCCATGCGGGCGAAGTTGGCATTGCCCCCGACGTGGTCGCCGTGGACGTGGGTGTTGATGATGAAGCGGATGGGGCCGTCGTCGATCTCCCGGATTGCGTCCACGATCCGGTCCGTGAGCTGGGCGAACTGGTCGTCGATCATCACGACCCCGTCCTCTCCCACCGAAAGGCCGATGTTGCCTCCCCGCCCCTCCAGATAATAGACCCCTCCCCGTACCGGGTGGACCCGGATCTCCACGTCATCGAAGGACTGCCGGGCGGATGCCGCCGCCGGCAGAAGACCGCCGGGAAGGAGGGTGAGCACTGCCGCGAAGCCCCGAAGGGAGAGGGAGGAGCGCTTCATTGGAGACTCCGTGCCCAGGGTGGCGTGAGGGTGGTGTGATCGGCGCGTCTCCATCATACGCGGCGTCTGCCCGGCGGTCGAGAAGGCCGTTCCGGCGGCTCGCACGAGTCGGATGGCTCTACACCCGTGACGGTGTTCGGCGGCCCAGAAGGGTCCCCGGAAGATCAGGGAGCCGGGGCCAGCAGCTCCCCCCGGATCTCGGCGATGGTGGACGTGCCGGCGATGGCCATCGTCAGGTCCAGGTCGGCGACCAGGTTCCGGACGACCTCCCGAACGCCCCGCGCCCCCGCGAGGGCGAGCCCGTACATGTACGGACGACCGATCCCCACGGCGGAGGCCCCCAGGGCCAGGGCCTTGAAGGCGTCCGATCCGGTACGGATTCCGCTGTCCATGAGGACGGGAACTCGGTTTCCCACCCGCTCCACCACCCCGGTGAGGGCGTCGAGGGCTCCCGTGCCCCCGTCGATCTGACGCCCGCCGTGGTTCGAGACGAGGACTCCGTCGGCGCCCGCCCCCACCGCCCGCTCGGCGTCGTCCGGGTGGAGGATCCCTTTGAGGATCAGGGGCAGGTCGGTCAGCTCCCGGAGGAAGGCGACGTCGTCCCAGGAGAGAAAGGTGTGGGGGAACGTCCCGATGAAGTGATTCACCGCCTTCCGGGGGCGGCTCGTCCGGAGATTCTCCCAGAAGGAGCCCGGGAACCGGCGGTTCAGCTTCACGAGGGTGAGCAG
>JBKHJU010000345.1:0-3274 GCA_046537985.1 Longimicrobiales bacterium | reverse complement strand
CCAGGGTGCCGACCTCGACCCGATGCAGGCGAGCGGTGAGCCGGCCGAGTACGCGCTGCCAGTCCGCCGACGTCGCCGCGGGGGAATCCGGGCCGAAGCGGGCATGACGGGCCAGCGTGGATGCGGCGTCCTCGCTCGACGACGCCCGGGCCAGGCGCTGGAGCACGCGATCGAGGATCTCACCGGCGGCCTTTCGGGTGAAGGTCGAGGCGAACACCTGGTCGGGCTCCACCCCGTGGGCCAGCAGGCCGATGATGCGGCTCGAGATCCGGAAGGTCTTTCCCGTGCCGGCCGACGCCAGGACCAGCTCCCGGGGAAGGACCGTCTCCGTCCTCGGTTGCTCCTCCTCCCTCAACTCTTCTCCCTCCTTTCCCGCTCTCCTTTTCCCCTTCTCGCTCATTCCTCCTCCTCGCGGCCGGAGGATTCCGGGGAGAGGATTCCGCGCCCGAGCAGGGGTCCCAGGGGATCCCATCGATTCGTCCGCGTACGTTCACGATCGAAGAGGATGACCGGGTCGCTCCGGAGGGAGCGGATCAGGTCCCGGGCCCGCTCCAGGGCCGATTCGAGCTCCCCCTCGCCCCAGGGCGCCAGCGCGGCTCCGACTCGAGCAGCCTCCCTGGGGAGTCGGATGTAACCCAGGTGGACCTCCCGACGCTCCCGCGCTGCCGCCCCCCCCTCCCGAAGCCGGAGGTGGGGAAGCAGGAATCGGTAGAGGGGAAGCTGAAGATCCCGCCACTCTCCGCTCGGGGTGCGGTGGGTCGAATCGGGGTCCTGGACCCGGTCGCCGGTCTTGTAGTCGAAGATCGCCACCCGGGCCGTCTCCTCGTGGATCTCGATCCGGTCGATGCGGCCCCGGATCCGGATCGGCTGTCCGTCGACGTCGAAGGGGACCCCGTCCTCCGGCGTTCCCACCTCGCTGCCGACCACCCGCCAACCCGCCGAGATCCTGGCGGCATGCCACTCGGCGAAGGCGTGAAGGCGGAGACGGAGCTGCTCGATCTGGAGGGGTACGGACGAAAGGGGGCTCGCCCCGAAGCGTCGTCTCGCGGCGGTGCGCAGGATCTCGTCCAGGCGATCGGCCACGGCGCGCGGGTCGGACGCGGAGGCTTCCTCGGTGCCGGCAAAGACCTTGAGGACGTCGTGGGCCAGCGTCCCGAATCCCATGGGATCGAGCTCCCGGATCTCGTCGTGGAGCGAATCCAGGCCCAGTCGCTTCTCCAGGAACCATCGGTACGGGTCCTCCAGGAGGGTCCGAAACTCGGTCACCGAATAGCTCTCCGGCACCTCGTCGAGGCGCAGCTCCGGCTCGGGGGGAGACCGGAAGGTGCTCACCTCGGGGATCCGGATCCCCGAGGGAAGGACGGAGGGCCTCGGCTCCCGGTCCGGTTCGGCAAATCGCAGGACCCGTCGAGCCAGGGACTCGCCCCGGACCGTCAGCAGGAGGCGGCTGGGCCTCAGCGGGTCGCCCGCGCTTCCCGTTCGCCCTGCCACGATCCGCACGTCCCTTCGGCTCTCGATGAGGGCGCTCAGGAGATAGGCGTCCCTGGCCCAGCGAGCTCGATTGTCCACGAGACCGAGGGCGCTCCGGAGGGCGTTCGGGAGGAAGGGGTGGGCGTTCACCGCCTCGGGAACGAATCCCTCGTTGAACCCGGTCACGATCAGGGCAGGGGCGTCGTCGAGGTGGAGCTCGAGCCATCCGAGGATCTCGATGGCGCCCCGGTCCGGATCCGGCGGGATCGAAGCGCCGGAGCGCCGAAGCTGGCCCAGCAGGAGGCGGATCGCCTGAAAGGCCCGGCAATCCGGGTCGGCTTCTCCGCCGAGCCGTTCGAAGGCGGAGGCCGTCCTGCGGAGCTCCTCGCACGCCTCGATCAGGATCCGCTGCCCGGGGTTTCGCCGGCTCAGGTCCTCGTTCCCGAAGATCCGATCGACCAGCTTCAGGATGGGGACCATCCACGTCGAAAGGGGGCGTCTGCCACCGTCGTCGCCACCACCGCCGTCCGCAAGGGATCCGAGGAGGTCGGGGCCGTGCAGCCGCTCGACGAGGTCCTCGAGGGACGCCGATCCTTCGGCCGAAGCCCTCCCGCCGGGCGACGCCGTCTTTCCCACGAAGGTCTCCGCTCCGTTCGGGGAGCTCGGACGGGAGCGGGGCATCTGGTCCCCGACCCGGGCCGGAAGGTGGTTCGAGTGGTAGCGGTCCGCGATCTCGAGAGCTCGTCCCCCGTCCAGATGAAGATCGAGATCCGGATGGCGGAGGAGGGCCGCAAGGTCCACGAATCGGCGACCGTCCAGGTAATCGGCGACGGCGGCCAGGAGCCGGAAGACGGCCGTGCGCTCCAGGGGCGTACCCCGGGCGACCCGGTGCGGAATGTCGTGTTGCCGGAATCGCTGCTGCAGCCAGGGGATCACCTCCTCGTCGGGCACGCCCACGCTGATCTCCTCCGCCGCGTGGCGGCTCCCGAAATCGTCGATGGACCGGAGGGCTGAAGTGGCCTGGGCGCCGGGCCCGTCCTCCACCGTCAGCGCGTCGTCGGGCACGGAGATCTCCACCTCGGCCCATGCGTCGGGCTCGACACACCCCACGTCGTCGAATCGATGGGCCAGCGGCTCCGGAGCCTTGATCCAGGCCGTCACGGGGGTGGCCGGACCCGCCACGCGACGAAGCATCTCCCGGGCGACACCCGGCATGTCGGAGACTCCCACCAGGTGGATCTCACGGATGGGCTCGGACGCGTCCTGGTCGATGGCGACCCGTCCTTCCTTCAACGCCGAGATCCGGGCTTCGTGCGGGTCCTCCCGGCCGAAGCTTTCGAGCCCCTGTAGGTAGCGTTTCCGGACCCGGGCCAGAATCCGCCATCGCTCGGAGTCGTCGAAGAGGAGGTCGCCACCGCAGCGCTTCGCCACGGCGTCGAAGTCGAGTCCCTCGCGGGTCACCTCGGTGTGGAGGCGCATGACTTCGTCGGCGAGGGCCACCCAGGGGGTCGGATCGTCTTCCCGGGGAGGGTCCGGGACGAGGACTTCCAGCTGGTCCCGGGGAACCGTCTGGAGGGCCCGGGCCCAGAGCTGCCGTGAAAGGACCGGGTCGGCAGCGGCCGCGGGTCCCGCCGGACGGTAGAGGAGCTCGGGCAGGGCTCCCACGGAGACGACCCGCGGAGCCGTGAGCCGAAGGGTTCGTGTCTCGGCTTCCTGGACCAGAAGCTCGGTGAAGCGTCGGCCGGGCCGACCTCCGGGAAAGACGAAGAGATGGCCGCGAAGATCGATCCCCGGGGGATCGGCG
>JBKHJU010000344.1:0-3276 GCA_046537985.1 Longimicrobiales bacterium | reverse complement strand
GGGTCGATGGATTTCAAGAGAGTCCGAAGAGCCGACGCAGGCGCTTCCACGGTCCGCTCTCCGCCTCGATGCCCGGAACCGGAACGGGCTCCTCGTCTCGGAGGAGTCGTGCCGGGTTCGTGGAGGCGAGGATGGAGAATTGCTCGTCGGCACCGGCCTCCTCCAGGATCTCCCGGGCCTGGTCGAGATACAGCTCCAGATTCGGGCGGGCGTGGAAATCGGTGGAAAGGTAGTCGATCCAGCCTCGCTCCAGGAGGCGAAACGCCCGGCCCTTGGCCCGGTCGCCGTAGCGGCCGACGAAGGAGCCGTAGCTGACCTGGAGGTAGGCTCCCATGCGCCGCCACTCCCCCATGATCTCCAGATCCGGGTCCACGCCCCCGTACCGCTCCGGGTGGGCGATGACCGGCTTGAGCCCCCCGAACCCGATCCGGGAGACCACGCGCGGGGTCTCCGGCGGAACGTGGAGCCGAGGCCACTCCACCAGGACGAAGGACGTGCCCGCCAGGCGGATCCGCTCGTCCGAGAAGTCGACGTCGGGGATGTCCAGCATGACCTCCTGGCCCCGATGGAACTCGACGTCGGGAAAGCGCTCGGCGGCCGCAGCGCTCACCTTCTGCCACGCCGCGTCCATCCGGTCGAGAAACGACGTGAATCCGTCGGGCTCCCGGGTCAGGCTCCCCTCCAGGTGGGGGGTGGTCACGATTCGGCGGATCCCCGCGTCCTTCATCCGCGCGATCCCCTCGAGAGCGTCCTCGAGGCTCCGGGCGCCGTCGTCCACGGCCGGCACGAGATGGCTGTGCAGATCCCCGAGTCCGGATGGGCTCTCCGAGGTCACCGGGTCTCCGAAGTCACCACGTGTCCGGGGTCACCGGGTCTCCGCCCCCGCAGGCTCTCCGGCGTCGCGCCACACCCTCTCCGATGTCACGAGCCCTCGGCCGCGACGCGGTGAAGGAAGGCGCGGAGCTCCGACTCCGGATCCGAGCGCTCGACGAGGGCCTCGGCGCTCCATGTGAGATGGGCGTCGGCGGCCAGGAGGCAGAAGGCCGAGTCCCGGTTCCGACCCGGGGCGCTCATGGCCCTCCGGAGGGCGCGGAGTGCCCGGTTCTCCAGGGCCGCTGCCACGGCCGGGATCTCCGGGTCCGTCTCGTCGTCCGGACGACCGACCGACCGATCCGCTGCGTCCTCGAACGCTTCGCCCACCTCCTCGTCGCCTTCCAGCCAGGGTCGGAATTCGGCGGGAACCCGCTCCATTCGACCGGCCAGCCAGCTCTCGACCGGGCTCGAACGCCTGCCCGTCCCTCCGGAGCCGCTCACGCCCAATCCACCCTGGCGTGGTCGGCGAGGATGGCGGGTCCGGCCTTCAGCGCCTCGTCGAGCTTCTCGGGCTCTTCCACGCCGGCCTGGGCCATGTGGGGGCGGCCGCCGCCCCGACCCCCGACTCGCTCCGCCACGGCGCGGACGACGGTATCGGCCCGGATTCCCCGGCCGATGAGGTCGTCGGTGACGAAGGTGAAGAGGGCGTGCTTGCCTTCCGGGAGGGACGCCGCGACCACCGCGACCCCGGTCTGGACCGTGTCGACGAAGCCGTCTCCCCACGCCCGGACGTCGTCGGCGTCCCGAGCGCGGAGCCGCACCCCCCGGAACAGGGCCGTTTCCCCGTCGCCCACGGACACCTCTTCCTCGACCAAGACCTCCTCGCCGGCTCCTCCCTCCTTGCGGAGGTCGGCCAGGAGGCTCTCCAGCTCGTCCCTCTCTTCCCGGAGCTGACGAATCCGGGCCGGGAGATTGTCCCGATCGGTCTTCAGAATGCGGGCCACCCGCTCGAGCTGCTCCTCCTGCTCCCGGAGATATCGGTAGGCCGCCGGTCCGGTCACGGCCTCCACCCGTCGCACGCCCGCGGCCACCCCGCTCTCGCTCACGAGTCGGAAGAGGCCGATCTCACCGGTGTGGCGCACGTGGGTGCCGCCGCACAGCTCCATGCTCACGTCCTCCACCCGAACGACCCGGACCCGGTCTCCGTACTTCTCGCCGAAGAGGGCCATGGCTCCCTCTTCCAGGGCCTCTTCGTACTCCATCCGGTCGGTGCGCACCGGAAGGTCGGCCCAGACGGCCTCGTTCACCCGTCCCTCCACGTCGGCGATCTCGTCCTCGGTCATGGGAGCGGTGTGGGCGAAGTCGAAGCGGAGCCGCTCCGGGGCCACCAGCGATCCCCGCTGGACCACGTGATCGCCCAGGACCTCTCTCAGGGCCGCGTGGAGGAGATGGGTGGCCGTGTGGTTTCGCTCCGTGTCGTGCCGGGTCTCCGGCTCGACCTCGGCCCTCACCCGCAGGGGCTCGTCAGCATCGAGTCCGTCGGGCTCGCCGCCACCGTCCTCGCCCCCGGGGAGCTCTCCCTCCACCGGTCCGAAGACGGCCACCCGCTCACCCACCCGGCGCACGTCCTCGACGTCCACGGCCCACCCGTCCCCGACGATCCGACCCCGGTCCGAGACCTGGCCGCCGGCCTCGGCGTAGAACGGGTTGTCACGGAGCTGGATTCCCAGCCGTCCGTTCTCGGGACGGACGGCCAGGACCTCGGTGGCCGCGGCCCGCCGATCGTAGCCGACGAACTCCTGGGGCCCGTCGCTCAGGATCGTCCACCCCTCCCGGGCCTCGTCGCCCCCCTCCCGCTCCCGCTGGTCGGCGCGATCCGCCCGGCTCCGCGCCCGCTGGGCCTCCAGGGCCTCGTCGAACCCCGTCCGATCCACGGCGTAGCCGCGCTCCTCGGCCATGAGTTCGGTCAGATCCAGGGGAAATCCGTAAGTGTCGTAGAGCTTGAAGGCCTCCTCTCCCGGAATCACCCTCTCGTCCCGGACCTCATCACCATCTCCCGGGACGGGAGCCAGCTCCTCGAATCGGGTCATGCCCCCTTCAACGGTGGCCAGGAAGCGCTCCTCCTCGGCCCGGGTCGTGGTCAAGAGGTGCTCCCGGCGAGCCTCGAGCTCGGGGTAGGCGTCTGCCATCTCGTCCACGACTGCGTCCACGACGTCCACCACCGTGGGCGCCCGTCGTCCCAGAAGCCATGCGTGGCGGACACCCCGGCGGAGGATCCGGCGCAGCACGTAGCCTCGACCTTCGCTGGAGGGGAAGACGCCATCGGCCAGCAGGAAGGCCGTGGCCCGGGCGTGGTCCGCCAGGACCCGATAGCCCACTCCGTCGGGGGTATCGGCTTCGTAGGGATTCCCCACCACCTCGGCCACCCGGTCGAGCAGGGGCAGAAAGAGATCGGTGTGATAG
>JBKHJU010000343.1:0-3288 GCA_046537985.1 Longimicrobiales bacterium | reverse complement strand
GCCCGACATCGGGCGCCGTGGAGATCGGAGGACGGGCGCTCAACGAGCTGGACGACACCGAGCTCGCCGCCATCCGCAGCCGCAAGATCGGCTTCGTTTTCCAGTTCCACCACCTGCTGCGGGAGTTCACGGCGCTGGAGAACGTGATGATGCCCATGCTCGTGGCCGAGTGGGACGAAGCGGCGGCCCGGGGACGGGCCATGGAGCTTCTCGACGCAGTCGGGCTCTCCGAGCGGCTGACCCACCGGCCCACCGAGCTGTCGGGAGGCGAGCAGCAGCGGGTCGCCGTGGCCCGGGCTCTGGCGAACCGACCCCTGGTCCTTCTCGCCGACGAGCCCTCGGGCAACCTGGACGAGAGCACGAGCGATCGGCTCCACGACCTGCTTTTCCGGCTACGTGGGGAGCGTTCCCTGGCAATGGTGCTGGTCACGCACAACCTCGAGCTGGCCCACCGGGCGGACCGAACCTTGCGTCTCGAAGACGGACGCCTGCACGAGATCGAAAAGAGGTCGGGCTGAGCGGGCCCCGAATCCCGGCCCTCGGAGGAATCGCCGACATGGCCAAATGCGACAACTGCGGCTCCGACGACGCGGTGGTTCACCTGACGCAGATCGTGAACGACCAGATGTCCACGTATCACCTCTGCGAAAAGTGCGCTGCCGCCAAGGGGCTCGAGACGTCCGGTGTTCAGGCGAACTTCCCTCTGACCGACTTCCTGGCACAGATGGGCAGTGGCGAGCAGCCGGAGACTCCGGAGGGCCAGGACCCGGTGGCTTGCGACTTCTGCGGCCTCACCTTCGAGGGTTTCAAGGAGACCGGGCGCCTCGGGTGCCCCCATTGCTGGGCGACCTTCGAGGGGCAGCTCGGCAACCTGGTGCGCCGGATCCATGGATCGACGAATCATGTGGGGAAGGTGTATCTGCCCCCCGATCCCTCGGTATCCGAGCGAAAGAAGCGCATCGAGGGCCTCCGCAGGAAGCTCGACCGCGCCGTCGAGACGGAGAACTTCGAGCGTGCGGCGGAGCTTCGGGACCAGATCCGGGATCTGGAGCCGTCGTCCCAGTCCCAGTCCTGAGACTCGTGGTCCGGACGGACACGAGTCCGCCAACCCATCGACCATGGATCCCTTCGCTTCCATCCCCGACTTCGGCTTGAGCTGGCTGGACGCCAGCGGGCCCCATTCCAACATCGTGCTGAGCACGAGGGTTCGCCTGGCCCGGAATCTCCAGGGACACGCCTTCGGGCCCCGGGCCCGGGTCAACGACCGGGAGGCCGTGCTACGGCAGGTCCGGGACGCAATGGAGCGTGTCGAGCTCCTCGAGGGCTCGTCGTTGGTCGACCTGCCCGAGCTGGAGCCCCGCTCCCGCAAGATCCTCCTGGAGCGACGCCTGGCCTCGAAGGACCTGGTGGGCGAGAACGGGGAGGGGCCCGCTCGGGGAACCGCCGTCCTGATGACGAGCCGGGATCCCCTCAGCGTGATGGTGAACGAGGAGGACCACCTCCGTCTCCAGACCCTTCTCTCCGGGCTCCGCCTCCAGGAGGCGTGGAGCCTGGTGGATCGATTCGACGAGCAGCTCGGCGAGGACCTGCCTTATGCGTATCATCACGAGTTCGGCTTTCTGACGAGCTGCCCGACGAACGTGGGCACGGGGCTGCGGGCCTCGGTCCTCGTCCACCTCCCCGGCCTCGTGCTGACGAAGGAGATCGGAAAGGTGCTCCAGGGGCTGAGCCAGGTGGGGTTGACCTTCCGGGGGCTCTACGGCGAGGGCTCGGAGGTGGTGGGAAACTTCTTCCAGGTCTCCAACCAGACCACGCTCGGAAAGACCGAGGAGGACCTGGTGGATCACCTGGAAAAGATGGTCCGCCAGGTCATCCATTACGAGACGCAGGCCCGCAATGTCCTGCTCCGGGACGCGGCTCAGGTGACCGAGGACAAGATCTGGAGGGCGTACGGTTTACTTCGGTACGCGCGCTCCCTATCCTTCGAGGAGTTGATGAACCTCCTGAGCGGTGTTCGGCTGGGTGTCGGCCTGAAACTTCTCCCTGATCTTCGGGTATATACGCTCAACAAAATCATGATCTTTTCCCAGCCCGCGCACCTGGAAGAGGCGGCGGGTCGGGAGCTCCCTCCCTCCGAGAGCGACGCCCATCGCGCCGCGTACGTTCGACGAATCTTGACCGCAGAGGGCGTACATTCGCCGGGCGAGGAAACATTTGGTGAGGATCCCCAGAGCCCCGAAGCCGACTGACGCTTCCGGGCTCGTAGGAGTCGATGAGCGGACATGAACTACAATTTTACAGACCGGGTCCGTAAGGTTCTGGCCATGGCTCGTGAAGAGGCCATCCGGCTTCAACACGACTACGTGGGCACCGAGCACATCCTGCTCGGCCTGATCCGCGAAGGCGAAGGCGTCGCGGCCGCGGTCCTCACCAACCTCAGCGTGGACCTCGAGCAGATCCACGAGCGGGTCGAGGAATCGGTCCGGAAGGGGAAGGCGACCATCGCCCTCGGTGAGCTTCCCTATACCTCTCGCGCCAAGAAGGTGCTCGAGTTCGCCATGGCCGAAGCCCGGGAGCTCAACCACTCCTACGTGGGCACGGAGCACCTGCTCCTGGGGCTCCTCCGGGAAGAGAAGGGAATCGCCGCCCAGGTGTTGAACTCCCTGAGCGTGGGCCTCGAGGAGGCCCGGGCCGAGACCCTGAAGGTTCTGGGCTCCGACGTCGGTGGAGGCGGCGCCGAGCCCGCGGGCATCGGCGGGGGATCCGGCGGCGGAACGCCCGGCGGCGGGAAGGGCGAGAAGAAGTCGAAGACTCCGGCTCTGGACCACTTTTGCCGCGACCTGACGGACCTGGCTCGTAAGGAGGAGCTGGATCCGACCATCGGTCGGAAGGAAGAGATCGAGCGGGTCATCGAGATCCTCTGCCGGCGGAAGAAGAACAACCCGGTCCTCATCGGCGAGCCCGGCGTGGGGAAGACCGCCATCGTGGAAGGTCTGGCCCAGATGATCGCGGCCGACGAGGTGACCGAGGCGTTGAAGGACCACCGCGTCCTGGCCCTGGACATGGCCGCCGTCATCGCCGGCACCAAGTACCGGGGACAGTTCGAGGAGCGGCTCAAGGCGGTGATGAACGAGATCTCCCAGAACCGGGGGGTCATCCTCTTCATCGACGAGCTCCACACCCTGGTGGGCGCGGGCGCGGCCGAGGGCGCGATCGACGCGTCCAACATGCTCAAGCCGGCCCTGGCCCACGGGGAACTCCGTTGCGTCGGTGCCACCACCATCAAGG
>JBKHJU010000342.1:0-3291 GCA_046537985.1 Longimicrobiales bacterium | reverse complement strand
GCTGAGCGTGATGAAGGAGTACCGCAACCGGGACGAGGACGTGGTGGGCTTCTACCACTCCCACCCGGACCACGAGGCTGAGCCGTCGCCGACGGACCTGAAGTTCGCCCGGCTCTGGCCCCGGACGGTCTGGCTGATCGTGCCGGTGAGCGGGAGACGGAACTCCGAATGCGCGGCCGTCGAGGAGACCGGCGCCCGGCGTGAAGGAGAAGGGCGAGAAGGCCGAAGAATCGCAGGAACGGCGGGAATCGCAGAAACGGCGGGAATTGCAGGAACGGCGGGAGTCGCAGGAACGGCGGGAGTCGCAGGGACGCCGGGAGTCGCAGGAACGACGGGAATTGCGGGGCGGGAACGGGCGTGGTGGCTTCCGGGCACGGAAGGCGGCCGCGCCGACGAGATGATCATTCGCTCGTCCGCGAATACGGACCGGGCGATCACGCCACGAGAGGAGAGGGCATGAGCACCAGCGCCACATTGAAGCAGAAGAAGAGGAAGCGACCCGAGCCCACCTGGGACCTGGTCTACAAGCGGAACTTCATCGAAGCCATGAAGCGGGAGAAGTTCCCCCTCGACATCGTGGACGAGCTCCCCGAGCTCATCGAGATGGGCTACGAGGCGGTGCCGGAAGAGGACATCGTCCGGCTCAACTGGTGGGGCCTGACCATGGACAAGCCCAAGGTCGGGACCTTCATGGTGCGGATCAAGGTCCCCGGGGGCATCCTCTCGGCGGACCAGATGCGGGGCATCGGGAAGGTGGCGGTGGAGTACGGCAAGGACTACTCCGAGCTCACCACCCGGCAGGGCATCCAGCTCCACTGGGTGCGCCTGGACCAGCTCCCCGAGGTGCTCCGCCTCATCCAGGAGACGGGGCTCACGACGGTGGGCGGCGAGGGTGACACGGTCCGCAACATCACGGGCTGCCCCGTGGCGGGAATCAGCAAGGAGGAGCTCTTCGACGTCCGGCCCCTCATCGACGAGGCCGCCGACTACTTCTACGGCAACCCGGACTACTCGAACCTCCCCCGGAAGCACAAGTTCACGATCGCTTCGTGCCCCCATCAGTGCAACGCGCCCGAGATCCACGACGTGGCCCTGGTGGCCACCGAGAAGGACGGGCGTCGGGGCTACGGCCTCCGGGTCGGCGGCGGGCTCTCCTCCACGCCCCGGCTCTCCCGTGACATCGGCGTCTTCGTGCCCGAGGACGAGGCCCTGGAGATCCTCCGCGTCGTGACCGACGCCTGGCAGGAGGATCCGAAGTACCGGATCAGCCGCGCCAAGGCCCGGATCAAGTTCATGGTGGACGATCACGGCCCGGAGGGCGTCCGGAAGATGATCGAGGATCGCCTGGGCTATCCGCTCGAGGACCTGGAGTGCCCCGAGCCCCTGGGCGAGGCGGATCACCTGGGCGTCCACGAGCAGCTCCAGGAAGGCTACTGCTACGCCGGCTTCTCCGTCCCCATGGGATGGGTCAGCGGCGAGCAGCTCCAGCGGATCGCCGACGTGGTGGAGGACGCCGGCGCCGACATCCGCTTCACCCGCCAGCAGAACTTCATCCTGGGCAACATCCCCGAGGAGAAGCTGGACGACACCCTGGAGCGGATCGGCGAGATCGGCTTCCCCATGGAGCGGAACCAGGTCTACGGCACCTCCATCGCCTGCACCAGCCACCGCTTCTGCAACTACTCGGTGGCCGAGACCAAGGGAAAGCTGGACGAGATCCTCGAGGAGCTGGACGAGCGCTTCGGCGCCGACATCCAGAGCCTGAAGGTCTTCATGGACGGCTGCCCCCACGCCTGCGCCCACCACTGGGTCGGCGACATCGGCCTCCAGGGCACGACGGCCCGGACCGACGACGGCGGCAAGATCGAGGCGTACGACCTGACCCTCCGGGGCGGTCTGGGCGCCCAGACCGACATCGGCCGACCCCTGCTGCGCCGGGTCCCCCACGACCAGATCCAACCGACCATCGTGCGCTTGGTGGAGGCGTGGGTGCACGAGCGCCGGAGCAAGAACGGCGACGGACCGGGCTACACCTTCCGCCACTGGGTGGCCGAGCGGTCCGACGACGAGATCCTCGACGTGGCCACCGACGGCCAGCACGTGCCCGGGAAGCAGGCCCCCGACCGTCCGGTCTTCCGGGTGTCGGGTCCCTTCCTGGACTACACCGGTGGGCTGGATCGCCTCGAGGCCCGGGCCAAGACGGTGGGCGAGCTCATCGTGAAGTCGACCCGGTCGTACCCTGCGCTCCAGGCCGAGCTCATCACCGAGGACGGCCGGCTCAGCGACAACATCAACCTCTTTCTGAACGAAGAGGACGTCCGGGGCATGGAGCTCCTGGACACCCCGGTGGGCCCCGGCGACGAGCTGGTGGTGCTGCCGGCGTTGGCGGGTGGCTGAATTTTCCAGAAAGCGCGCCTCAGACACGAGAGAGAGGGATATGGGCATGAAGATGCCGACCATGGAGCCGGTGAACCACGAGGTGGAGTTCGACGACCTCGAGATCGGCGAGATCGCCATGGAGCTGGACCACCAGGGACCCTGGGACGTCATCGAGTGGGCGTACGAGACGTTCGGGAACCGGGTGGGGATCGTCACCGCCCTCCAGGTGGACGGGATGGTGACCCTGGACATGGCGTACGACATCGCTCCCGACGACGTCCGCGTCATCACCGTGGACACGGGACGGCTTCCCCAGGAGACCTACGACTTCATCGACCAGGTGCGGGAGCGCTATCCCCGGGCCAGCGTCGAGGTCCTCCTGCCGGACCACGAAGAGGTGGAGGCCATGGTGGCCCGGAGCGGCGTGAACCTCTTCCGTCAGTCGGTCCCCTTGCGCTTCGTCTGCTGCCACGTGCGGAAGGTGCGGCCCCTGACCCGGGCCCTGCGGGGCCTGGACGCCTGGTTCACCGGGCTCCGCCGGGACCAGTGGGCGTCCCGGGCGGCGATCCGAAAGGTGGAGCTGGACCACGACCACGGCGGCCTGGTCAAGCTCAATCCCCTGGCCGACTGGACGAAGGAAGAGGTCTGGCAGTACCTGGAGGACTACGACGTCCCCACCCACCCGCTGTACGCCAAGGGCTACACCAGCATCGGCTGCACCCCGTGCTCCCGTCCCATCGAAGAGGGCGAGGACGACCGGGCCGGACGCTGGTGGTGGGAGGAGGACGCGCCGAAGGAGTGCGGGATCCACTGCCCCATCGACACCGGAAACTTCGAGCACGAGGCCGAGATGATCCTGGCCGAGATCAACGCCGAGGAGGACGAGGGCGAGGGCGAGGGGAACGGCGCCAG
>JBKHJU010000341.1:0-3307 GCA_046537985.1 Longimicrobiales bacterium | reverse complement strand
CTGCCCGTGCCGCCGCCACGGTGGCCTGCCCGGCGCGGCGGGCGCAGGTGTGGTCGGTCATGTCACACTCCTCTCGGGTCGATCACCCATGGCCACGGTTCTCCCCATGCGAGCTTGCTCGGCCAACTACGTTCGTCCCGCGGTCCTCGCCACGCCCGGACGTCGACCACGCGGGTCGCCTCCTTGCAGAACGCGACACCGGGATGGACGTCGTTGCACGTGGGCGCCCCGTGTGGCCGCTCGGACGGCGTGATGCCGTAGCCGAACTCCGGCCAGCGCAGCAGCAGTGAACTACCGATCGGCCGGACGGAGCGTCTCTTGCCGTGCTCGCCGTGGCCCCGATCTCCGGCGGTATGATCCTCCCGGCCGTGATCGGCGCGGTGCCCGTGATCTCCGTCACCGGCGTGATCGGCGTCCTGCCCCTGCTCTGGGTGGGGGTGGTGGCCTTCAGACTGCATCGAAGAGGACATCTCCTTCAATGAGCAACGAGGCCACGGCTTCCGCATTCGCGACGAATTCTCCGATCGCGGCGGATCGGTACCCGGACGGGGGACGTCCGGGCGTAGAGACCCTTTACCGGATGGGCGGTTCCGGATACCGCGGGGCCGGCGTCAGAGCGCGGATTCCGAACACCCGGGACAGCCCGACGGTCAGCTCCACGTTGGATGGCCCGTCGGCCCACCGGTCCGTGCGGGTGGCGACTCCCAGGTCCAGGACGGTCCAGTTGCTCACCTGGAATCGGGCACCCACCCCGGCCCAGTTCCGGGTAGGCCCGCCCTCCTTCGGAATCTCGGCGAAGACGTCGGCCATGAGAAGTCGGCTGGAGAGGCCAAGGGGAACGTCGACGGCCAGGCCCCCGATCCAGAACTCTCCCCCGTCCGCCTCGTTGCGATGGCGGTAGCCGCCGTTGGCGTGGACCCGGACGCGACTCGCGAAGCTGCGGGTCGCTACGAGACGTCCCGAGGTCTCCCAGCCTTCCCGTCCGATCTCCCCGCCACCTACCGGCGCGACCACCCCCAGCTGCGCCGCGAAGGCGGGCCATCTCCACGACTCCTGATTGAAGTTGTAGAGGACGTGAAGCCCGACCTCCTCGACGCCCCATGCGGTGTCGGCATCGTCCGGGTCTTCGAAGCCCGGCTCCACTTCGAGGCCGGCTTCGAGATTCGGAAGGAGACCCACGCCGAGAGCCAGGGGCGCAGCTCCGGATCGGCTTTCCTCCCCGATCTCTCCGCGGGCCCCGACCTGGAGCTCCCACTCGAACAGCTTCTTCGGATAGGCGTCGGTCGTCCGGAGGGGTCGACCGGGATCCAGCGAGCGGAAGTCTTCCTGGGCCGACACCGGGGCAGGGCCCGGGAGAAGCGCACCCAGGATGAGGAAGAGGAACGCCTCGGACAGCCGTGGTATCCTACCCATCAGTGGTGTCTCCCCCCGACCGCCGCGCCGGGTGCCGACAGATCCTCGTCCGTGGTCCCCGGCAACAGCGGGCGCATGAGCTCCTCCATCGACGCCGTGCGGGCGTCCGGATGTCCCTGGGGAAGCCAGCTACCATCCGGAAGCCGCGTGGGGACTCGCATCCCACCTTCCGACATGGCATGATCGTCCGACGTGGCATGATCATGTCCTCCGTCTCCACGCCCACGGCGGGCCATCCCTCCCATCATGGGCATGCCGGGTGCCACCACCATCTCCTGGGCCGTGTAGGACATGTTCTGTCGCATCCGCTCGATCTCGGCCTCCTTCTCGGCCCGGGAGAGACGGGAATCCACCATGACGTCGTTGGCCACGTCGTGCATCATGTGAAGGTTGTCGAAGATCTGGGCCGCCGCCGGAAACATGCGGGAAAATCGCGGCGCGATCTCCGCGGTGAGGGGCATGGTCTCGGGAGGGTTCACCAGGACCGAGTCGGTGAACGTTCGGATCACCCGCTCCAGCTCCTGCTCGCGGGCATCCGCGGTCGGCTCCATCAGGGCTTCGTAGATGGCCGCGTGATGCCAGTGATACGCCCACAGGATGCCGTTCAGCTCGGGGTATTTCCGGGCGAACGTTCCCGACCAGGCCCCACCGGACGTCATCCACCGATGGCCGTAGCCCCGGGTGGAGAACGCCGCCTTGCCGTTGGATAGGTAGTAGGCGACCGCTCCCTTCCCGGCGGCCTCCCGATCGGCCACGGATTGATCGGTGAGGATGTCATAGAGCTGCTCGTGGAGCATGTGGGTCCACTCCATGCTCCGGCTGGTGGGGAAGGCGATCTTCGCCCACTGGGGCGCGATGAGCTCGGCCGCCGGTTCGAAGCGGGGAGGCTCGGCCACCAGGCGCCGGATCTCTCCTTCGAGCTCCGCGAACGCGTCGACCGCATCTTCGCCGCGGACGAGCCCCGTCTCGTAGACGCCGAAGTGGGCGTAGTGGGCCGCGTAGAAGGAGCGAGCTGCGGCGGTATGGGTGTCGTAGAAGGCGAGGTTGTACGACGCTGGAAGCCGGTACTGCTCCGACCGGGTCGTCACGGATGTGCAGCCCATGACGAGGACTGCCGCGAGCGCCAGCCCCAGCCGTGCACCGTCTCCGCTCGTCATTGGAACAGGTCCTCCATCGGTTCTTCGACCTCCACCATCCCCCCCGCCTCCTCCTCTACAACCCGGACGATCCCCGCTCTCCCATCCCGATTCCGTCCCGATCCGCTCCCGGTACGAAGGTCAAGGTAACGGAGGAAGCATGAAGTCCCGATGAAGCTTCGGTGAAGGAATTTTCACAGTTCGGGGGTGGACACCCACGGCGCCCCGCACGGACATTTCAAGAAGCCATGAGGATTCTCGTCGTGGAGGACGACAAGAAGGTCGCCAGCTTCCTGGAGAAGGGACTCCGGGAAGAAGGATACGGTGTGGATGTGGCCCACGACGGCGTCGAAGGCTCCATGAAGGCCGGTGTGTACGACTACGACCTCCTTCTCCTGGACGTCATGCTGCCGGAGAAGTCGGGACTCGAGATCCTGAGGGACGTCCGGAAGCGGGAGAATCCTGTGCCCGTGCTTCTCCTCACCGCACGGGACAGCGAGGAAGACGTGGTGGCGGGCCTCGACGCCGGAGCCGACGACTACCTGAAGAAGCCCTTCGGCTTCGACGAGCTCCTGGCCCGGATTCGGGCTCTCCTCCGTCGCGGCGGCGCCGAGCGGCTGGAGCTGCTCACCTATGACGACGTGGAGCTGGACCGGATCCGTCACGAAGCGACTCGCGACGGACTGCGGCTCGACCTGACGCCGAAGGAATTCCAGCTCCTCGAGTACTTTCTCCTCCACGCCGAGGAGGTCGTACGC
>JBKHJU010000340.1:0-3317 GCA_046537985.1 Longimicrobiales bacterium | reverse complement strand
AGCTGATCCGCCAGGTGCTGGACGAGATCTTCGGTCTGGGGCCCCTCCAGCCCCTCATGGAAGACCCGACGATCGCCGACATCCTCGTGAACACGGCGGACCAGATCTATGTGGAGAGGAACGGCCGGCTCGAGCGGACCGACGTCCGGTTTCAGGACGATCGGCATCTCCTGCAGGTCATCGACCGGATCGTCTCCTCCGTGGGGCGCCGCATCGACGACACGTCGCCCATGGTGGACGCCCGCTTGCCGGACGGCTCCCGGGTGAACGCCGTCATTCCTCCCCTGGCCATCGACGGGCCCCACGTCTCGATCCGGAAGTTCAACGACGACGGGCTGACCGGGGAGAACCTGGTCGAGATGGGATCCCTCACCGAGCCCATGCTCCGTCTGCTCGAAGGGGTGGTCCGGGCACGGATGAACGTGTTGATCTCCGGCGGAACCGGCGCGGGGAAGACCACGCTCCTGAACGTCCTCTCGGGGTTCATCCCCGAGACGGAGCGGGTCGTGACGGTGGAGGATTCGGCCGAGCTCCGCCTCCGACAGCCCCACGTGGTCCGTCTCGAGACCCGACCGGCCAACGTGGAGGGAACGGGCGCGATTCCACAGCGCATGCTGGTCGTGAACGCGCTCCGCATGCGCCCCGATCGGATCGTGGTGGGTGAGGTCCGGAGCACCGAGGCCGTCGACATGCTCCAGGCCATGAATACGGGCCACGACGGCTCCCTCACGACCCTCCATGCGAACTCGCCGCGAGATGCGCTGAGCCGCCTCGAGACCATGGTGGCCATGGCCGAACTGAACCTTCCGGAGCGGGCCGCCCGGGCCCAGATCGCGAACGCCATCGACATCGTGGTGCAGGTGGGCCGGCTGTCGGACGGGAGCCGCCGGGTGAAGCAGATCAGCGAGATCGTCGGCATGGAAGGTGAGGTCATCACCATGCAGGACATCTTTACGTTCGAGCAGACCGGGATCGGGGAGGACGGACGGGTTCTCGGGCGCCTCAGGGCCACTGGGATTCGTCCCCGGTGCATGGATCGTCTCCAGGCTCACGGCTTCGAGCTGCCGGCCGACGCCTTCACGGACGCTCCTCCGAGAGAGTCCGCCGAGCGGCGGGCCTGACGGGGTACCGAACATGCCTCGTCCCGACCCCTGGATCCTCGCCACGGTGGCCGCACTCAGCGCGGTCCTCGCCGTGCTCGTGGTGTTCCAGGCCGTCGCAGCGCTTCGGGATTGGCGCCTCCGCAAAGACGCCCTCGACTCGCTCAAGGATGTGGACCGGGATGTGGAGAGGGCCGGGCTGCAGGCCTCGGTCGTCCGGGCCGGTGGGGGCGGGGAAGAAGACTTCCTGGCGGTCCTCGCCGAGCGGATCCCACAACTCTGGGACCTCAATCACCTCCTGCTCCAGTCGGGGTTGGCGTGGACGCTCCGGGGGTTCGCCATCCGCACCGGAGGGGTGGCGGCCGCCACCGGGCTCGTCGTCCTCCTCCTGTTCGGTCGGCCGGCTGTCGCGACGATCGGGCTCGTGGTCGGGGGTTTCCTCCCGTATCTCTACGTCCGTTGGAAGAAGAGGCGCCGCATCGGCCGGCTCGAGAGCCAGCTCCCCGACGCCATCGACCTCATCGCCCGGGCGGTGCGCGCCGGGCATCCCCTTTCCTCGGGATTGGGGATGGCCGCGGACGAGCTACCCGAGCCCCTGGCGTCCGAGTTCCGGATCACCTTCGAGGAACAGAAGTTCGGTCTCCCCTTCGAAGAAGCCCTTCTCGGGCTCGGAGACCGCATCGAGGTCGTGGACGTTCGCATCCTCATCACGGCAATCCTGGTCCAGAGGGAGGTGGGTGGGAATCTGTCCGAGACCCTCGAGACGATAGCCGAGACCATGCGGGCTCGATTCACGCTCAAGCGCCAGGTCCGCGTCTATACGGCCCAGGGCCGGATGAGCGGATATACCCTCGCCGCACTTCCCATCCTGGTGGGACTCGGGATCTCACTCATCAATCCGGACTACATGGCGACCCTGTTCCACGAGCCCGTGGGACAGGGGATGCTGACGGGCGCCGTGATCCTCCAGGCGATCGGATTCATCTGGATCCGAAAGATCGTGAACATCCGGTACTGAAGGAGCGAGCACGATGCCATACCTCGTGGGCATTCTGGCCGGTCTCTCCGTGGTCATGCTCTTCATGGCCCTGTACGAGCTGACCACCGCCCCCGCCCGGGCCGTGTCCCGGGAGCTCGAGGAGCTTCGGACTCTCGAGCCCAGCCCCTTCGGTTCGGTGGCGCGACGCCGACGTCAGTCCAGGAAGCAGAAGCTCAGCGAGATCGTCGGAAGGCTCGGCGAGCACGTCGTGGAGCGGGCCGGCCTGGATCTGGACGGTTGGAGCAAGAGGCTCGTTCAGGCCGGGTACTGGAATCCGGAAGCACCCCGGATCTTCTTCGGCACCCGGATCGTGACGACGGCCGGTTTGGTCGTGGCCGGGATCGGGATCGGTGTTCTCGGGGACGCACGACTCTTCGAAACCCTCATCCTGGGGCTCTGGCTCGGCGGGCTGGGTTGGATCCTGCCGACCTGGTACGTCCTGCACCGACGTCGTGCACGCCGCCAGGAGGTCCGCGATGCGCTGGCCGATGCGCTGGATCTGATGGTGGCGTGTGTCGAGGCCGGAATCGGGCTGAACCAGGCCCTGGTCCGGGTCGCGGAAGAGATTCGCAACGTCAGCGAAGCCCTCTCCGAGGAGCTCGCCATGGTCAACCTCGAGATCCGCGCCGGCACGGCCCGGGAGCGTGCGCTTCGCAATCTCGCCGAGCGGACCGGCATCGACGACATCGAGGCGCTGGTGTCCACCCTGATCCAGACCGAGCGGTTCGGGACCTCGGTGGGTCGGGGGCTCCGGATCCAGGCGGATACACTGCGCCAGAAGCGGCGTCAGCGAGCCGAGGAAGCAGCGGCCAAGACCACCATCAAGCTCGTCTTCCCGCTCGTACTCTTCGTCTTTCCGGCCCTCTTCGTCGTCATCCTGGGACCGGCGGTCATCCAGGTCGTTCAGGCGCTGGCGGAGATGTGAGATGACGAGCGTGGACACGGGCAGTCGGCTCATGAGGGAGGTTCGCGTGACCCAGGAAGGGGCGGGGATCCGCCTGGCCTCGAGGGTCGCGATCGCCGAGTCGTGGTGGGAGCGTTGCCGGGGGCTGCTGGCGCGACCCCGCATCACGACCGGGGAAGGCCTGCTGCTCCTGGAGTGCGCGTCGGTGCACACGGTCGGGATGACCTATCCCATCGACGTCGCGTTCCTCGACGCCGAAGGGACGATCGTGCGG
>JBKHJU010000339.1:0-3331 GCA_046537985.1 Longimicrobiales bacterium | reverse complement strand
GCCTGGACCCGGGTCACCGAATCCAGGCAGATCCACTCCCCATCCGGGTAGCGGTGCAGGTACACCGTGAGGTCGGGATTGATGTACGTGTGGGTTCCGGCCAGCAGGCCGCTGATCCCATTGCCGAAGTCGGCCACGGCGCACGTGCGGCAGAGGAGGCTCAGGGGCTCGTCCTCCAGGAGGGGATACCGGACCCGGATCCAGTCGACGGCCGGGCCCGATTCCTCGAACGATCCCTCGACGAAGCGATGCTCCACCCCGTCGGAGTGGAAGCCCGGGTGGAACGGTCCGGAGCCGGCCTGTAGAGGGCTGCCCTCGGATGGGCCCGGGTATGCACGGTCCCGGGAGCGATTCCGGGACGGTAGGTCGTCGGGAAGGGAGACCTCGCTCCGGCGAATCCGCAGCCCCCGGGCCCGAGCCACCTCCTTCTGCTCGGTCCGCAGGGTCGCCCCGACGATCTGGACGTTTCGGCCCGGCCGCTCGAACCGGGTCGAGATCTCCAGTCGCTCGAAGGGCACGGGCTTGAGGAGCTCCACCGTGACACGGGTCACCATGAAGCCCTTTCCGTCTTCGAATCCCTCGATGGCCCGGGCCAGGAGGGCCGCCGGGGGACCTCCGTGGAGGGCCTCGGGACTCCAGGGTCCGGCGCTCAGACGGGTCGCGCGGAAGCCGTCACCGTCCCGGATGAAGAGTGCTGTGGCGTGGTCATTCATGGAGCGCCGCAGACCGTACACGCCGTCGTCGATGCCCTCCGCCCCGCCTGTTACTCCTCGCCTTCGACCGGCAGCGCCAGCGCCGCCAGCCCGTCCTGAACCTGGACGATGATGTACTGCCGACCCTCGTGCATCCAGCTCGACAGGCCGTAGCGGCCGTACGCGGGCGTCTCGACGGCACCCACCCGCTCTCCGGTTTCCTTGTCGATGGCGAAGAGGACCGGAGTGTCGTCGGCCGTCAACCCCGTGGCGAAGAGCAACGTCGGCGTCACGGTCATGGCGGCGTGGCCCCCCCGGCCCCGGTTCACCATCACGTCGTCCATGTCCACTCCCTCCAGGAGCGGGTGATCGCGGATGGCGTCCTGAGCCGCCTGGGACGCGTCCCCGTTGGGGATCGTCCAGAGGTGCTCGCCGGTGTTCACGTCGATGGCGACGATACGGCCGTCCGGACCCTTCCAGATGGGAAGCCCGTCCAGGTCGGCGCCGGAGCCGAAGCCCACGGAGGTGGACACGGCCACCCACCGGGCCGGGGTCTCACCGGTCTGATGGGGCCCGTCCCGTGGCACTTCGTCTCCCGGCATCACCTGGAGGCGGAAGCACGAGCTCTGGGAAGTGACGAAGACCACCCCGTTCAGTGGATCGCCCACGGCGGGCCCCGTGATGTTGGCGCCACCCGCGCCGCCGGGACAGTTCCAGGCGGGCTCCTCGTCCTGCGTGGTGGGCGGGTTGAACATGGGGTTGAAGAGGTCGTTCTCCTCGGCCACCTGCCGCGCCATCTCCCGTATCTCGGCGGTGTAGTCGATGAGGTGCTCCTCGGTCCGTCCCTGGAGCTCGAAGGGCGCCGGCCTGGTCGGGAACGGCTGCGTCGGCGAGAGCTGCTCGCCGGGCACGTTCGACTGGGGTACCGGGCGCTCCTCGATGGGCCAGATGGGCTCGCCCGTCTCCCGGTCCAGGGCGTAGAGCCAGCCCTGCTTGGTGGCCTGGAAGATTCCCTTGATCTCCTCGCCGTCCACCACCACGTCCTGGAGGATGGGCGCCGTGGGCGTGTCGTAGTTCCAGACGTCGTGGTGCACGAACTGGTAGTGCCAGACCCGCTCACCGGTCTCCACGTCCAGGGCGATGAGGCTCGTGCCGAAGAGATTGTCGCCCGGACGGAAGCCGCCGTAGTAGTCGATGGTCGGCGGATTCGTGGGGATGTAGACCAGCCCCAGCTCCGGATCCGCCGCCATGGGAGCCCAGGACGACACGTCGCCGGTCCACTCCCAGGCGTCGTTCTCCCACGTGTCGTGTCCGTGCTCCCCGGGCCGGGGAATGACGTGGAACTTCCACTTCAGGTCACCAGTCCGGGCATCGTAGGCCAGGATGTCACCGGGCACGTTCTCTCGGCGGGTCTGGACGTAGCCCTGCTCGGCGGAGTTTCCCACCACCACCGTGTTGTTCACCACGATCGGGGGCGAGGAAGTCGTGATGTAGCCCAGCTCCAGCGGGATTCCCTCGTAGGCGTCGTACTCCCCGCCCTGGGCCACGTACTCCTCCCACCGGCCCCAGCCGTCCACCAGGTCCTCCAGCATGTCCACGCTCCCCGACTCGGGGAAGCCGTCGATGGGCACCTCCTCGCCCCAGTCGTCCAGGGGACGTCCCGTCTCGGCGTCGAGAGCGTGGAGAAAGTAGCCCGGCGAGGAGATGAAGACGACCTCACCCCGGCCCTCCACGTCCGCGTAGGCGACGCCCTTTCCGTAGCCAGAGCGCATGGAGTATTCCCAGCGGGGCGTCATGGGCTCGGTGAAGCTCCACTGGATTCGCCCCGTCGGCGGGTCCAGGGCCACCACGCTCCGACGATCGCCGGCCACGGTGATCAGCTGTCCGTTCACGTAGCTCGGCGTGGCCCGGGCCGTGGTCTCGCCGAAGCTGCTGGCGTCCCACTCCCACGCCACCTCGAGCTGCTCGAAGTTCGACGCGTCGATCTGGTCCACCGGCGTGTACCGATTGTGCCAGGCGTCCCCACCCAGGAACGTCCAGTTTCCGCCTTCGACTCCGGGGCCCTGTGCGAGCCCGGACGCCGGAACCGAGAGAACCCCACCCATGGCCATGAGGACCGTGACGGTGACGGCCGTGGGAAGCGATTGGATCCTGCTCCACCTGAGCGTGAGGTTCGTCATGCTGATCGGTTCTCCTGGGAACTCGTTGAAGCGCACGGTCCCGCGCTCCGGATTCGCTTATGGGCCTCTATCTTCGAGGGACGGGCGGTCGTCGGCAAGTCGACGGACCGTCCCGAGATCGTCAGTTCCTGGACACACGGGGAGGGTGAATCGTTGAGCGGCCCGAGGTGCATTCCTCGTGGCTTCAGACGCGGAGACCGGATTGCCCCCCGGCGCAGCCTCAAACAGGTTTGACGCCATGGCCAATGGGACTCCTTCGAGGAACGTGAAGATGGTCGATCCTGACCAGATTGCCGCGATCATGGACCTCCCGGAGGAGGCGGAGGCGAGAACCGAAGATATTGCGTCCCCGGAGGCTGTCGTGCACGCCGTCCACGCGTCGATCTCCGGACCCGCCGAGTCCGTCGAGCAGCGCGACTGGGACCGACTCCGCTCACTGTTCCTTCCAGGGGCCCGATT
>JBKHJU010000338.1:0-3336 GCA_046537985.1 Longimicrobiales bacterium | reverse complement strand
GCCCCGGTGGGAGCGGGGCACCGTCCGGGACGAGAACCGGGCCGACGGGACGACGCTCGCGGTGGAGGCGGCCAGGCCGGTAGAGGATACCTCTGCCGCCAAACCCGGAGTCGAGGAAGAGAGGATCGGGGATTGAGCTCCGGAAGCGATCCGGCGCCACGGGTGACGTCGCGGCGCGACGGAGGCGCCTGGTGGACGCTTCCCTTGCGCTCGGTTTCCGCGGCGGCCGTCGTGGCCGGGTTGCTGGGGATGCTGGTCTACGCCAACTCCCTCGGAAACGGATTCGCCCTGGACGACGTGCCGATCGTCCTGGAGAACGAGGCGATCCACGATCTCTCCAATCTCCCCGAAGCTCTCACGGCCTCATACTGGGGCGAGGAGACGGGACAGCAGTCGGGAATCTGGCGGCCGGTCACGACGACCGTCCTGGCCGTCCAGTGGGCACTCTGGGGGGACGACGCCACGCCCTATCACGCCCTGAACGTTTTCCTTCATGGGGGCGCGACCGCGCTGGCGACGCTCTTCATGTCCCAGCTCCTGCCGGTCGGCGCGGCCCTTGTCGGTGGGCTCGTCTTTGCCGTCCACCCGGTCCACGTCGAGGCCGTCTCCAATATCGTGGGAGTCGCGGAGCTCCTGGCCGCTCTCTTCATGCTGGGGGCGTGTCTCCTCTTCGTCGGGAGCGGGAGTGGAAAAGGGGAGGAGGGGCTCGAGGGGGGGGGGAGGACCGGGAGCAAAGGCGAGGATGGGAGGCCGCTCCCACGCGTCCTCGTCCTGATCTTGCTCTTCTACGCGCTCGCCTTCCTGACCAAGGAGAGCGCTGCGGTCCTTCCCGCCCTCTTCGTGCTCCTGGATGCATGGAGGGATCGGCTCGGGATCCGCGACGTACCGGCGTATCTGAGGAGAAGGGGCGCGCTGTTCGGTCTCATGGCGCTCGTCGCCGGGGGGATCCTGTGGGCCCGGTTCCAGGTGCTCGGCAGCGTGGCCAGGACCGTGCCGCCCCTGGGCGCCGATCTTCTTGCCGAAGTTCCCCGGATCTGGACCCTTCCGGTGGTCTGGCTACACTATCTTCGTCTCCTGGTCTTTCCGGCCGATCTGAGTCCCGACTATACCCCGGGTGTGATCGAGGTCCAGCTCGGATGGAGTGCCCTGAATACCGTGGGGGTCCTGGCGGTCCTGGGGCTCCTCGGTCTCGCCTGGGCGACGTGGCGAGATTCTGAATCTCCTCGGGTGATCCCTCTCGGCATTCTCTGGTTCGTCGTCACGGTCCTCCCCGTCGCCAACGTCCTGTTCCTCTCGGAGATCCTCCTGGCCGAGCGGACCCTGTATATGCCGTCCGTGGGCTTCGTTCTCATCGTGGGAGCCGTCACCGGGCATCTCGCGACCCGCACTCCCCGTCCGGCGCTCACCCTGACGGGGACCTTGGTCGTCCTCATGGTGGGCAGGACCTGGACCGCGACTCCGGTGTGGCAGAGCACGGAGAGGGTCATGAACCATCTCCTGGACGAGCATCCGGAGTCCGGGAGAGTCCAGTGGATGTGGGCGGACGTGATGATGGATCAGGCGGACGATCCGGGCGCCGGGCTTCCGGCGTATCGTAGAGCGCTGGGCGTGACAGGGGGGACGTACGCCATCACCGACGCTGCCGTGGCAGCCCTTCTCGGTATGGGTGCGTACGAACAGGCCGCCCGCATCGCCCGTCTCCAGTGGGAGACCCGTCCCGAAGACCCTCGAGGTCCGGCGCGCCTCGCGGTCGCGCTGTCCAATCTGGGGAGGACGTCGGAGCTGGTGGAGCCGACGCGTGCCGCTCTGAGATCGAGACCCACCAGCGGGGTGCTCCACCACCTGGCGGCCCTCGGATTTCGGGAGAGAAGGGAGTGGAGGGATGCGATTCGCCATCGCCGACGCGCCATTGAACACGGAGAAGGCGGGCAGTGGCAGCAGTGGCGCTGGCTTGCGGAGCTCCAGATCCTTGACGGCGACACGACGGCGGCCCTGGAATCGTTGGACAGCGCGCGGGCCCGGACCCGGGATCGACACGTTCTCGGAGTCCTGGACAGCCTCGGGGCAGCCTGGTCCGGGCCCGGCGAGCCGCTTCCGTGAGCCCGGACGGTGTCCTGGCCGCGTATGGGCCCCCGCAACGTGTCTCCAGGGACGACGTCGTGGTCACCCGCGCTCACGGCGCGGGAGCAAGGGGGCTCCCGCCTCTGACCCAGCCTCCTCGAACGCACTTTCTTGTCGCATGCCGCAAGAATCTTGCAGAATCCAAGGGTTTCCCACCGTTTTCGATCGGCCGCCACACGTGTGGAAAACGATAGAAACGACTGCTGTCACATAAGTTAGGTGGAGTGTCGCGTATCTGGAGTCCGCCTTGCACCTTACGAGGAGCCGACGGACCGATTGCTATCTGTTCCACACATCTTCACAGGAGGGGTCACAATGCGTGACACCAAGGGTTTCACCCTGATCGAGCTCCTGATCGTCGTGGTGATCATCGGAATCCTGGCGGCCATCGCCATTCCGAGGTTCTCCGCCACCCGGGAGCGCGCGTACTTCGCCGCCATGAAGTCGGACCTCAAGAACCTGGCGAGCCAGCAGGAGATCTACTACGCCGACAGTTATTCCTATACGGATCAAACTGGTGATCTCGGCTTCGTTGCGTCCGAGGGCGTGGACGTCGACATCACCGAGGCTGACGGCACGGGCTGGGCCGCCTCGGCAACCCACGATGCGTTGGACGCCGGCACGGATGCTTGCGCGATCTACTACGGTGACGCGACCGCTCCGGGCGGGCCGGCCACGCCGCAGGAAGCCGGTCAGATCCTGTGTGCGCCGTAACGACCCGCAGCGCGTAACCCTTCCTGCGTCCCGGAGAGTGCGTGGATCGGGAATTTCCCGGTCCACGCCCTCCGGGGTCTGCGGGGGGATCACCCGCCGAATGACACCGATCTTCCCTTCGACCCCCACGAGCCATGAACAAGCCAATCGCAGGCCAGCGTCAGGGCTTCACCCTGATCGAGCTGCTGATCGTGGTGGTCATCATCGGAATCCTGGCCGCCATCGCCATCCCTCGCTTTTCGGAAGTCCGTGAGCGGGCGTACCGGTCGGCCATGATGTCCGATCTGAAGAACCTGGCGGTGCAGCAGGAGATCTACCACAACACGAACTTCACCTTTTCGACTACCCAGGCTGATCTCGGCTTCGTCGCGTCGGAAGGGGTGAATCTCAACATTACCGAGGCGGACGGGACGGGTTGGGCCGCTCAGGCCACTCACGACGGGGCGCCCGCCGAGACCTGCGGCATGTATCACGGAGACGCGACTCCGGCCAATGGAGCAC
>JBKHJU010000337.1:0-3349 GCA_046537985.1 Longimicrobiales bacterium | reverse complement strand
CCTCTCCCCCCATCGCCCTCACCATCGCCGGGAGCGACAGCGGAGGTGGGGCGGGGATCCAGGCGGACCTCAAGACCTTTTTCGCCTTCGATGTCTTCGGAACGTCGGCCGTCACCGCCATCACGGCCCAGAACACGCGGGGCGTGCAGGGCGTCCATCCGATCCCGCTCGAGATGGTGCGGAAGCAGATCGATTCGGTGGTCCACGACCTGCGACCCGCCGCCGTGAAGTCCGGGATGCTCGCCACCGCGGAGCTCGTCTCCACCGTGGCCCGGGCCATCGTGGATCACGACCTGGAGAACTTCGTTCTCGACCCGGTCATGGTGGCCACCAGCGGAGACCGGCTCCTCGACGAGGATGCCGTCGAGGCGGTGGCGGTGGAGCTCCTTCCGCGGGCAACCCTCGTCACCCCGAATCTCCACGAAGCCCGGATCCTGACGGGCCTGCCGGTCGAGTCCGAGGACGGCATGCGGGAGGCTGCGGAGCGGCTCCTTGAGATGGGGGCCGGCGGAGCCCTGGTGAAGGGCGGCCACCTGGAGGAGGACGAGGCGGTGGACCTCTTCTTCGACGGGCGCGAGGAGACGGAATGGCGGCGGAAGCGCATCGAGAGCCCCCACACACACGGCACCGGCTGCACCCTGTCGGCGGCGTGCGCAGCGGCCCTGGCCCGGGGCGCCCCCCTCTCCGACGCGGTCGCCGCCGCCGTGGACTTCGTGGCACGGGCCATCGCGTCGGCTCCCGGCCTCGGCTCCGGCCATGGGCCCATCGATCACTTCGTCGATCCGTCGGTGCTCCCGTCCGACTGCCCCGAGTAGGCCCCGGAGCCGTCTGCGGCCGAGGCCCGGTGCGTGGGCATCCCTGTGTGCCGGGAAGCCGGGCCGATCAGGAACCGACCTCCCCTTCCAGGTCTCCGACGATCTCCCGGATCAACCCGGCGAGCCCGGAGGCCCGGGCCTCCGCGGAGCGTACCACCTCGTCGTGGGAAAGGGCGCCCGGACGAAGCCCCGCGGCCCGGTTCGTCACCAGCGAGAATCCCAGTACCTCCATTCCCCGAGCCCGGGCTTCCAGGGCTTCCGGAATCGTGGACATTCCCACCACGTCTCCCCCGAGGCCGGCGATCATCCGTATCTCGGCCCGGGTCTCGAAGCTGGGTCCCGGGACCCCGGCGTAGACTCCCCGACTCAGGGGAACCTTCCGCCTTCGGGCCGCTTCCAGAGCGAGCTCCTGGAGACGGTCACCGAAGATCGCGGCGGGGACGGCCCCCGCGACGAAGGGACCGGGCCCGCCGAGGGGATGTCCCTCCCGGCCGGGAGACGCGGGTGATGATGAAGAAGCGTAACGTCCCCGCTCCCGCATCCGGGGATTCCGGAAGGTGAGGTTCAACAGATCGGCCAGGAGGACCAGGGAGCCGGCGTCGAGATCCGCTCGAATTCCTCCGGCGGCGTTGGTGAGGATCACGGCCCGGACCCCGAGGGCGGCGGCGATCCGGACCGGCGCCGCCACCACCGACGCCGGGTGTCCTTCGTAGACGTGGAGCCGACCGGACTGGATCCAGACGGGAGTCCCCGCCAACCTCCCCGCCACGAGCCGTCCCTGGTGCCCCTCGACACCCACCGCCGGCAACCCCGGCAGCTCGTGGAAGGGAACGGAAACGGCCTCGGACAGGTCCTCGACCAACCCTCCCAGCCCCGACCCCAGGACGATGAAGACGCGGGGTCGGAAGGAGGTGGCCCTCCTCAGAAGCTCCACGGCTCGGTCGATGCCCCCCGCTTCACCGCTCCCGGGGTCCGTCTCTTCGATGCCGCTCGCCGGGCTCACCACCATCCGCCGTGGCGGATTCTGTCCCGGGACAGCTTCACGTGGGAACGCTTCGCCTCCACCAGCTCCCTGTTGCGGAAGAGGAGGACGAGGGCCACCCCCGCCACGAAGCCTCCGATGTGGGCCCAGAAGGCCACGCCCCCACCTCCCACCGCCGACTGGAACGCGCCGGACAGGAGCTGGATGAGGAACCAGTATCCCAGGAAGAACCAGGCGGGAAGGTCGACGAAGGTGATGAAGAGGATGATGATGAGAAGCGTGCGGATCCGCGTCCGGGGATAGAGGAGGACGTACGCGCCCATGATGGCCGAGATGGCCCCCGACGCTCCCACCATGGGAAGCCCCGAATCCGGCGCCGACAGGATGTGGGCTCCGGCCGCCGCCGCACCGGCCAGCAGGTAGAAGGCCAGGAACCGGAAGTGCCCCATGGAGTCCTCGATGTTGTTCCCGAAGATCCAGAGGAACCACATGTTCCCGATGAGGTGGCCCCAGCTCCCGTGGAGAAACATGGACGTCATCACCGCGCTCCACGTCAGCCCGCCCATGCTGCACGGCATCCCGCCCCCGCCGAACCGTCGGACCATCTCCGGCACGGAGGGCTCGGCGCCCGTCAGCTCGGCGGGGATCGCCCCGTAGGTGCAGACCGAGCTGACGAGCTGGTCCTCGGAGAACCCCGCTCCCTGAAGCCACACCCAGACCCCCACGCAGGTGGCGATGATCGCCATCGTGAAGATGGGAGGCAGCTCGGTGGGGTTGTCGTCGTACAGGGGAAACATGGCCCTCAACCATATCGTGGACGCTTCCGGGATCCAACCCGAGCCGACGGTGCGCTGGCCTCCTGGGACCGACGCCCTCGGCCTCTCCGGGCGGGCTCGAGCGGCAGCGGTCCGACGACGCCGGCAGGACCCGGAGCCACCCGACCTCCTGCCAATCCGGCCGACGTCCCCACCCCCGGACTCAATTGGACGCGAAGGGGTACGGATTCCGTGCCACTTTGGCGGTCCGAAGGGAATGTGCAGGCGGCATGGACATTGCACCCGGTCGAGACGGACCGGTCCGGTTTCGCCCCAGGGCCGCCCGGGTTTCTCCGGAGAGCCGGGCCGGATCAGGCGATCGAAGTCACGCGAACGAAACGAACGGAGTGAACGGCGCGATGGGCAAGATCATCGGAATCGACCTCGGGACCACGAACTCGGTAGTGGCGGTGATGGAAGGCGGAGAGCCGGTCGTCATCCCCAACGCCGAAGGCGGACGCACCACCCCCTCCGTGGTGGCCTTCACCAAGGACGGCGAGCGGCTGGTCGGTCAGGTGGCCCGACGTCAGGCCATCACGAATCCGGACAACACGATCAGCTCCATCAAGCGGTTCATGGGCCGCAAGTACTCGGAGGTGACCGAGGAGCAGAAGCTGGTCTCCTACGACGTGGACAAGGACGCCGAGGACCGGGTCGTGGTGAACGTGCCGAACGCGGACAAGACGTTCACGCCCCCCGAGATCTCGGCCATGGTCCTCCAGAAGATGAAGCAGACG
>JBKHJU010000336.1:0-3353 GCA_046537985.1 Longimicrobiales bacterium | reverse complement strand
TCTCCACCTCCTCGAACTCCCCCGTCTCGGTCCCGTCCTTGTAGAGGAGGGCCTTCTCGCTGATGAGATTGATGATTCCCCGGAAGTCCTCACCGCTCCCGATGGGAATCTCCACCGGGATGGCGGCCGAGGTCAGGCGGCTCCTGATCTCGCTGAAGACCCCGTCGAAGTCGGCATTCTCCTTGTCCATCTTCGAAATGAAGATGATCCGGGGGATCCCGCGCTCCTCGCAGTAGCTCCAGACCTTCTCGGTCCCGACCTCCACCCCGGCCGTGGCGTCCACCACCACGACCGCGCCCTCGCTCACCCGCACGGCGGAGAGAGCCTCCCCGGTGAAATCCAGATATCCGGGCGTGTCCAGGAGGTTGATCTTGTGCTCCCGCCACTCGGCGAAGGCGGGTGTGAGCTGGATGGAGATTCCGTGGGATACCTCTTCCGGGGCCGTGAGGGTCACGGCGTGACCGTCCTCGACGTTCCCGCGACGCTGAGAGGTCCCGGCTGTGAAGCAGAGGGCATCGACGAGGCTCGTCTTACCCGAGCCCCCGTGCCCAAGCACCGCCACGTTTCGGATCTTCTCGGTGGGGTATTCCCTGGCAGACCGCATGACACCTCCCGTGGTGATTCGGAATCGAACCGATCCGCGCGGCCGACACCGGAGGACCCTGGGGACGAACGGGACCCGGCTCGTGTGGCGGCGCGGTCCACTGCCCCGCCACGTGGGAGGTGCCGCCGTCGAGGGCGTGGGCCGGCGCGCAGGGGGAGATGATTCTAGGCGGCGGAATGGCGCCGGTCAAGCGGACTTCCACGGGACGGGGCCCGCGGCCGCAGCACCCTGGCGGTCCGGGCAACGCGACGTCCTCGTCGCCCCGTCGACCGTGCCGGCCTTCGGCGGCCGTCAGCCGCCTTCCAGGACCTCGTCGGCCTCGGCCTCGGTCTCCACCAGGCGGCCCCGGGTGAGCTCCAGGACGATCCGATCCATGTCGTAGGCGTCGTCCAGGGCTTCCTGGATCCCCCGGACGTCCACCGACACGGCCCGGGCGGTCTCGGGCAGATAGATGTAGTCACCGGGCAGGCTCTCGATGTTCCCGTCGAATACGAGCCCCACCACCTCCAGGTCCCGGTTCACCACCGGCGAGCCCGAGTTGCCCCCGATGATGTCGTTCGTGGAGACGAAGTTCAGGGGAGTTGCGAGGTCGAGGCCCGACGGCACCTCCCGCCAGCGCTCCGGCAGATGCCAGGGATTGTCGGGTCCTTCAGCGGCGTAGGAGTGGTAGTGGTCCCAGAGACCGTAGAAGGTGGTCTGATACGGGGCCCTGGTGCCGTTGTACTCGTATCCCTCCACCAACCCGTCGGCCAGGCGTAGGGAGAAGGTGGCGTCGGGAGGCACGTCGGTTCCGTAGACCTCGAAGCGGGCCCGGCCGAGCTGGGCGGCGATCTCTTCCTCCTGGGGCGAGACCTGACCCAGCAGCTGCTGGAACTCCATGAAGGCGGGGAAGTAGGCCCCCACCGCCCGGACCGCGGGGTCGTCGCGGAGGTTCTCCCGGTTCTCCAGCACCCCGGCCGCGCTGGCCGAGTCCGTCAGGGCCGACCGGTCTGCGATCACAGCGGCGAGCCCCTCGGGTGTCCGCCCCTCCAGGAGATCCGTGGCCATGTCGCTGTCCCGGCCGTAGAGGCGCACGACGTCCTCGAACCGGGCCTCCATGAGTACCTGGTCGAGCCCCCCCGGCTGCTCCCCGACGCTCAGGTACCGGTCCTTCATGGATTGGAGGCGCGTCTCGGGAACGCCCTGCTCGCGCGCCTGCACGATCTGCTGGGCGAAGAGGGCGCGCTGCAGGGTGGAAGAGCCGAAGTCCGAGCTCGTCATGGCCAGGAAGACGCCGTAGGCCGGCGCCTGCTCCCTCTTCTGCTCCTGCAGTCCGGCCATTCGATCGATGAGATCGCCGTACTCGGAGCGAAGCTCGGGGTCCGCCCGGATCGAGTCCTGGAAGCTCCGCTGCGTGTCGAGACGTCGGGCCATGATCACCGGGTCGTTGAGGCCCCGGAGCATTCCCGTGTACGCCTTCTCGGAGTTGGCCAGGCTGAAGACGGTGTTCCGGAGGTCGATCTCCTCGGCGACGTCGGGATTCGACTCCATGAAGCCCCGGAGCACGTCGATGCGGCCCCGGAGGAAGTCCAGGAGATAGCGGTCCGAGACATCCCTGCGGAACTCGAGCTGGGCCACGGTCTGGAGGCGACTCGTGGACCCCGGATTCCCGATGACGAAGACGAGGTCGTCCGGCTCGGCCCCTTCCTCGGCTCCCCACTCGTAGTACGTGTCCACTTCGAGGGGCTCCCCGTCGTCCCCGTACACGCGGAGGAAGGAGAAGTCCAGGTTGTAGCGGGGATAGGTGAAGTTGTCCGGATCGCCCCCGTAGAATCCGATCTGGAGCTCCGGCGCCGTGACCAGGCGCACGTCCTCGTAGCGCCGGAAGACGTATGCCGAGTACCGCCCCCCGTTGTAGAGGGAGATCATCTCCACCACGTGGCCTCCTCCCTCGCCCCCGAACGCCTGGAGGATCTCCGACTCCAGATCGCCCAGGATCTCCTGGCGGCGGCTGGAGCGCTCCTCCTCCGGTACTCCCTCGAGCTCGGCGTAGACCTGGTCGGTCACGTCCCGGATCTCCACCAGCTGGTCGGCGTGGAAGTCCTCGATACGGCGCTCCTCCTCCAGGCTCCGGGAGTAGAAGCCGTCGTCGAGGAGGCTCTCTCCCTCCCGGCTCACCTGGGTCACGCCTTCCCGGGCGCAGTGGTGGTTCGTCATCACCAGGCCGTGAGCCGAGACGAAGGAGGCCGAGCACCCGGGGATCCGGAGAGCCCCCAGGCGTGCCTCGCGGAACCAGGAGGAATCGGGGCGGAAGCCGTACCGCTGGTCCAGGTAGTCGATGGGGGGATCCTCGAAGGTCCACATCTTTCCGTTGTCGAAGCGACCCGCCCGGACCGTGTCAAGGAGAACGCCCCCGGCTGCTCGATCCGCCACGGCGGTGCGGGCCCGCTCCCGGTCCGCCACGTCGGGCTCGGGAGCTTCCGGTTCCTCTGCGGCCTGGGCGGCGGGCGCGCCGGTCTCATCCTGGTCGGCGGGAGAGGGAGACGGAGCCTCCTGACCGGTTCCCCCGGCGCACGCCGCTAGCGCGAAGGCCGTCAGGAGAGCGAGGTGGGCGAGCACCGACCTCGAGCCGGCCGGCCGGCCGATTCCTCGATCGATCATTCCCCGATCCGTGGTTCCCCGATTGTCAGTCATGCGGTGATGCCCCTCCCCCGTCAATTCGACCGTCGCTTCCGGGAGACCTCGTCCAGGGTCCGGAGCTCCTCCCGGG
>JBKHJU010000335.1:0-3364 GCA_046537985.1 Longimicrobiales bacterium | reverse complement strand
ACTATCCGGAGAGCCACTACGACGGAGGCCGGGACATAGTGGAGGCGCAGGAGCAGGGCGCCGACCCCTTCGCCGGCCTGGACCTGGCGAAGCTCGAGGAGGGGTCGTGAGTATCGTACGGCGGATCCGCGACTCCTGGAGGAGGCGCCAGCGGAAGGTGGACGTCGAGCTCCTCTGGCCGTCCTTCCGGGACATAGCGGAGGCCCACGGCCTGGCCCCCAGGCACGCCCTCAACGCCTTCATGCTGCACGTCCAGCAGGATCCGGCCTGGGACGGCTTCGACCGGGAGGACGTCCGGGCGGAGCTCGGCCTCGAGGAGGGGTCGTGAGCCCCGTCGTCGGCCTCCACACCCTGACTGTGGAGGAGTACCAGGTGGCTCGAGACGCCGCCGCCCGGGTCGTGAGGTTCGTCCGGGTGGCGAAGCGCCGGGGGCGGAAGCAGGGGCACTCGGAGGTCTGGCCCGGGCCCACCGCCGACGACGTGGTGGGTGACTACCTGGGGATGACCGAGGACGGACCCGTCTCCCGGGAGACGTTCAAGCGGTGGCACCGGATCCTCGACGCCGCCTGCACCATCGCCAACCGGGTCCTGGACAGGACCACGAAGCGCACCCGACCGCCGGAGGCGGCATGAGCTCCCGACCATTCAGGGTTCACAAGAAGGAGACGCTCGAGCACCTCCTGACGCTCCCCGACCACCACATCGGGCCGCCGAAGAAGGAGCAGATCCGCGAGGAGCTCAAGTTCCGCCGCGAGCTCGCCAGCCTGGACCCCGAGGAGCGCCTCGAGAGGCCACCGGAGCCGAAGGGCACCCGCCCCGAGGACCGGATGAACAAGACCGAGGCCCGCTACGCCCTGGTCCTGGACGAGTACGTCTCGAGCGGGAGCCTCGACGGCTACCTGTTCGAGCACCTCAAGGTCCGGGTCGGGGTGGAGCGGGACTGGTACACCGTGGACTTCCTGGCCTGGAGGGGCCGCGAGCTCATGGCCATCGAGGTGAAGGGGCCGCACGTCCGGGAGGACGCCATCGAGAAGTTCAAGGCCGCCGCCCTGATCTACCCGTGGATCGAGTGGGTCATGGTGAGCCAGGAGGGCCCGGGAAAGCCCTGGGAGATCCTCTACCACTACAAGCCGAAGGGAGCGCAGAATGAACATCGCTAACGCAACCGGGGAGACGACCGGCACCCTGCCGAAGCTGATCGAGCACCTGGACACAATCGAGGAGGACCTCGGGCGCTTCGAGCGCCGGCTGCTGGGGAGCGTCCAGGACCTCGAGGAGCTGGTCTTTCGCCTCGAGGGCCGGGAACCAGAGCCGGAGGCTGACCGCCTGGAGCCCGACCAGCCCATGGCGCCGGGCGGGGCGCTCCCCCGGGCCTTCCACCACGTCGTCGGGATCCAGGAGCGGATCCAGGGGCTCATGGCCCTGGCCGCCGAGCTCGAGGCCCAGCAGCAGAGGCTCCGGGCGCTCCTCCTGCCGCCAAACCTCGGGCGCTCCGGGCCCATGGAGCGCCCCGTCTCCGACATCGAGAGGGGCAACTGACCATGGCCGGCAAGGACAAGAGGGTCGTCAACCCGGCCGTCGTGGTGGGTCGGCTCGACCTCACCGTCACGCCCTGCCCCCGATGCAACCAGGAGCATCAGACCGTGACGGTGAAGCGACTCAAGGTGGGCGTGGGCCAGCAGTACGACTACAAGGGCCGACTCGAGGCCGGCTGGAGATACTGGGCGACGTGCCCGACCACCTCCGAGCCCATCCTCCTCAACGTGGACATCGAGGTGGAGCCGGTGCCCGAGGAGGCGGGGGTCCGCCGGGTCGTCGAGGACGAGGACTGATGGCCATGGTCTACAAAGACGGCCCCTCCTACTACGGCTTCCTGGCGAACCCCAGGACTGGATCCAGGAGCATCCGCCAGCTCCTCCAGCGCCTTGGGTGGAGGCGGGACGGGCCGCACCACGCCAGGCCCTCGAGGCCCGTCAAGCACTCGTTCTGTGTGGTTCGCCACCACGCCGACGCCCTGGTGAGCTGGAGCCACCACCTGTCGAGGCCCCTCGAGGACGCCGACGACCTGGTGGAGCTCATCGCCGCCCTGTCCTACAACAGCTACGGGGGCTGGTGGAACCTCTCGGGCGAGCTGTTCCCGTTCGCCTCCGGGACCGTGGGGAGCCCGGACGTCCTCCGCTACGAGCGCCTCGAGGAGGAGGTCGGCGACTGGCTCGAGGGCCACGGCTTCACACGGCTCCAGCTCCCCCACGTCGGGCGGAGCGACCGGAAGCCCTGGGCGGAGGTGTTCACGGTGGAGATGCTCGAGGTGCTCGAGGACTACTACGTTGACGAGATGGAGAGGCTGGGGTACAGGATATGAGGGTGATCTATGGAGGTGGGTCGTGAGCTACACGATACTCGAGGACCTCCTCGACCGACTGCTGTTCGCCGCCCTGATCTTCGCGGTGTTCCTGCTCCTTGGCGTCGCCGCGAGCTGGAGGTCGGGCCTGGCGGCGGCGGTGGTGGCCCTCATTGTCCGGGCGCCCGTCGCGGCAGGGCGGTGGTGGTGAGCCTCTCTCTCCTCCTCCTCGCCATCGCCTCCCTGGTGGTCCACGAGGCGGCCCACAGCTACGCCGCCGACCACTTCGGGGATCCGTTCCCCCGGGCCCTGGGCCGGGTGAGCTGGAACCCCCTGGTCCACCTGGACCCGGTGGGCTCGATCCTGCTCCCCGGGCTCCTGTGGTCCCTGGGGCTGATCCCGCTCGGCTACGGCCGGAGCGCCCCGGTGAGCCGCCAGGAGCTCGACTCGCCCTCCTACATCGCCGCCCTCCTCGCCGGGCCCTGGTCGAACCTGGTCCTGGCGGGGCTCCTGGTGGTGGCCTGGCCGGAAGCGGCCGGAGTGAACGCTGCCATCGGGATCTTCAACCTCCTCCCCATCCCCCCGCTCGACGGCGGGAGGATCGTGCTCGAGGTCTGGAGAAGCAGACCATGACACTTGTTATCCTCACGGAAGGAGACACCATGTTTGACGACGAGAAGGCCACAGGATCCGCCGACCCGACCCGGGACGCGCCACCCGAGCTCCCCGGAGAGCCGGAGCACGTCAGCGACCCCTCGGACGCGGAGCTGGAGCGCCGGTTCAGCTACTCGAAGCCCGACGAGGCCCGGGCGGAGCGGCACCGGATGGTGGACAGCCAGTTCATCGTGGTGGCGAAGTGGGTCCGGGACGTCACGCCCCCGGGTCGGGCCCAGGCCCTGGCCCTCACGGCCCTCGAGGAGGCCCGGATGCGGGCGAACCAGGCCATCGCCATCGGGTAGCCAGGGCTTCCTCTGTTGACGCAAGGAACCTGACCGGGGATCTTCCTGGTACGCTCACCAGCTC
>JBKHJU010000334.1:0-3379 GCA_046537985.1 Longimicrobiales bacterium | reverse complement strand
ATCTGGCTCTCCCCGGAATGAGCGGCCTCGAAGCCCTCCCCCGGATCCTGGACGCCGCCCCCGGGCTCCCCGTGATCATGATGAGCGGGCAGGCGAGCCTGGCCGACGCCGTGGAGGCCACCCGCCACGGAGCCTTCCACTTCCTGGAAAAGCCCCTCACCCCCGAAGCGGTGCTGGTCACCGTCCGCGGGGCCCTGGAGGTGAGCCGGGCTCGGGACCTCACTCGGGCCCTCCAGAAGGAGATCGGCCCCGACGCCCAGCTCGTGGGAGTGAGCCCCGCCATGGAGCGCGTCCGGAATCGGATCCAGAAGGTCGGTCCGTCCGACGCAAGGGTGCTCTTGACGGGCGAGAGCGGCACGGGCAAGGAGCTGGCGGCGGCGGCCATCCATGGCATCTCGGAGCGCCGCGGCGGCCCCTTCGTCCGGGTGAACAGCGCGGCAATCCCCTCGGAGCTGGTGGAGAGCGAGATGTTCGGGCACGAGCGCGGGGCCTTCACCGGCGCCACCCGACGTCGGAGGGGTCGCTTCGAGCTCGCACACCAGGGAACCCTCTTCCTCGACGAGGTGGCCGACCTGGGGCACCGGGCCCAGGCGAAGCTGCTCCGGGCGCTGGAGAGCGGCGAGATCGAGCGGGTCGGAGGGTCCGAGCCCATCGAAGTGGACGTCCGGATCATCGCCGCCACCAACCGGGACCTGCGGGCCGAAGTCGAAGCCGGACAATTCCGGGAGGATCTCCTCTTCCGTCTCGAGGTCGTCCCCATCGACATTCCACCCCTCCGGGAACGGGCCGAAGACGTCCCCGTGCTCCTGGAGTACGCCCGGGAGCGCCTTCGACGCCATCGGGGCCTGACGCCCGTGAGCTTCGACGAAGAGGCGATTCGGGCCCTCTCCCGTTATCCCTGGCCCGGAAACGTACGGGAGCTCCTCAACCTGGTGGAGCGCTTCACCATCCTCCACGGGGCGCGGGAGATCGGGATCGCGGACGTGCGATCCGTGGTAGAGGACGGCGGCCCCGGCTCCGAACAAGGCGGGCCGGATGGCGCATACGACGACGACGATCCGCGTGACCTCCGGGAGCGACTCGACGATTACGAGCGCGACCTCATCGAGGGCGCCCTCGAAGCCGCCGAGGGCAACGTGGCCGAGGCCAGCCGCCGGCTCCAGACGGACCGGGCGAACCTCTACCGGAGGATGAGGCGGCTCCGCGTCTCCCCGGGTGATCATTCCGGGTGACCATGCGGGAACGGTCGAGCGAGGCCGACGCGCCGACGAACGAGAGACGGATCCACCGACGGGACGGACCCAAATGACGAGACCATCATGAGTCGTACGATCAGCTCCGGCGAACGCGTGTCCCCGAGTACCCATCGGATCCGCCGCTGGATCTGCGTCGGTAGCTCCCTCCGCAGCCGGCTCGGGATCCTTCCGGTGATCCTCCTGACGGGGGTCCTCGTCCATCCGGCGGCAATCCTCTCCGCCCAGGAGCAGGTGGTGGAGGAAGAGGTCGTTCCCCGGGACGTTCGTGAGGCGGTGGTCTCCTTCCTCAATGATCCGGAAACCCTCCTCTTCGATGGCGGTGGCCGGGTACCCGGAGGCCGGACCCTGGAAGGGGACGTCGGATCCCTCGAGGGGACCTTCGTCCTGGCCGGGAGGATCGAGGGCGACCTGGCGGTGGTGAACGGAGACCTGGTTCTCGATGCAGGTGCGTCGGTGGAGGGGGACGTGACCGTGCTCGGTGGCGGCGTCTCGGGACTCACCGACGCCGAGGTCGAGGGTCGGGTGACCGTGTACGCCCAGCGCCTGCGCTTCGCCCGGGAATCGGGAGAGCTCGTCCTGGTGGAGCCGGGCGACCGTGCGGACGAGGGCTTTTCCCCCGGCCTCGGCTTCGGCCGCTCCCGCTTCACCATCCGGGCCGGCACCAACTACAACCGGGTCGAAGGTCTTCCCGTCATGTTCGGGCCCATCGTGGAGACCGCGAGCTCCAATCCCCTGCGCCTCGACGCCCTCGCCGTCTGGCGGACGGTCAACGGGTTGGACTTCGACCCGGGAGAGATGGGGTATCGGGTGCGGCTCGAGCAGTTCCTGGGAGGTCGGGAGCTGTACTCCGTCGGTGCCAGCGCGCACTCCCTGGTGGTGCCCATGGAGGCTTGGACCCTGACGGACCTGGAGGCCTCCCTGGCCACCTTCTTCCTTCACCGGGATTACCGGGACTACTACGAGCGGGATGGCTGGAGCGTCTTCGCCTCCGTGGCGTCCCGGGCCTACCCGCTGAGCCTGGAGGTGGAGTATCGGGACGAGGAACACTCGGTGGTCCCCGTGGGAAGTCCCTGGTCCCTGACCGACAACGAAGAGCCGTGGCGCCCCCAGGCCCTCGTCGCCGAAGGGAGACTCCGCACCCTGACGGGAACCCTCGCATTCGACACCCGGAACGACCGGCGGGAGCCGACCCACGGCTGGTGGATCCGGGCCCGTTCCACCGTCGGCGTAAGCGGCTCGGTGGCGATTCCGGGACACGTGACCCCCTACGCCCCGGGACCGGGCGGCACCGATCCGCCGTCCGTCTCCCCGGTGGCGTCCCGGGACGTGGACGCCACGTTCACCGCGGGCTTCGTGGACGCCCGACGATACAATCGCGTGGGTCCGACCTCCGAGCTCCTTCTCCGGACGGTCCTGGGAGGGTCCCTCACGGGCGACCCCCTCCCGCCCCAGTACCAGCATGCCTTCGGAGGAGAAGGCTCGCTTCCCGGCTTCCCCGTCCTCTCGGTGGACTGCGGGGCCCGGACCGCCGTGGGAGGCTTCTCCCTGGAAGACGGGGCTCCTCGAGAGGAGGTCTTTCCCCAGTATGGCTGTGACCGCATGGCCCTCTTTCAGGCCGAGTTCCGCTCGGACTTGGGCTGGACCCTGGACCTCGGAGGAGGAGCCGGAGAAGGGGGTGCGGCTCCGCGCTGGGGCTCGGGCCTGGAGCTCAGACCCCGGTGGGCCGCGTTCCTCAACGCCGGCCGAGGCTGGAGTCGAAGCCTCCCCGGCGATCCCTTCACCCGGACCGACGAGAGCACCCAGCTGGACGTGGGGATCGGGATCACGGTGCGGAATCTCGGCGTCTATCTGGCTCAGCCTCTCACGGGAGACGGCCGCAGGCCGAACTTCTTCGTTCGGCTCGACCACCGCTTCTGAGAACCCCAGTTCCGGGAGCTTTCGTGGTTCTTCCCCTCCTCCTCTTCGGACTCACCCTTGCCGGAGGGCTCTGTGCACCCCTGGGTGCCCAGGAAGAGGCGTCCCCGTCGGCGCAGGCGCAGGAGGAGCCCATCCGCCTCGAAGTGGTCCGGGGAGGAGACGTCGCCATCCATCTGGGAAACATCCTTTCGGATCCGGCCCTGGTG
>JBKHJU010000333.1:0-3384 GCA_046537985.1 Longimicrobiales bacterium | reverse complement strand
AATCAGCCCCGTCTGGTCGTCTGCGGCCACATCCACTCGTGCTGGGAGCAGGAGTCGAGGGTGGGGGCCAGCCGGGTGATCAATGCGGGGCCGGTGGGACTCCTCGTCGAGCTGTGAGCCCCGCCGCGCATGTCCGCGATGGCTTCGGTGGAGATGCCCATCCAACCTGTTGGGATGGGCGGGAGCTACCACGGGTCGCCCGGGGTGCTCGACCGCCTTGCCGGCTCCGGCTGTCGACCCACACCCGGACGGTGCCGTCGGGACCAGAGATCCGGATCAAGTCCGGCTCGCCCCGACAGGCCAGCTCGTCGATGGTGGCCTGGATGTCGATGCTTGCGTCCCCGGTCCGGAAGAGAACGTCGGTGATCTCCACCGGCATCTCGACCCGGGCGCTGCTCGGACTGTCGTGGAGCGCGGGGTTTCGAAGATGAGGGAGTTCGGGATCGTGGTCGTCACGCCCTCTCGGGGTCGGGCGGATGGTCGCCGGCGCCTGTCAGCGGGGCTCGAGGCCCTGCGCCCGCTCCCATTCGGCTCCGACATCGAGTCGAACGATCCACTCATGGAGAGTCGGTCGATCGATCACGGATCCGCTGATCCGAATCATCATCGCCACATCCCGGAGGTGCCGATCGGATCCGGAATCCCGGAAATATTGGAGCTTCCGGAGGATGACGTATTCGATGGGTGCCAGGGCTATGGAAGCCCCTTCGGTCTCGATTCGCGAACGGTGCCGCAGAGCCCACTGGTGCAAGGGATCGTTTCCGGCCGTATAGACGTCGGCGCGTAGTGCCGAGCCTCGATGGACGATGTTGAAGTGACCTCCTTCAGGGCGGGCGGACTCCTCGACGAGGACCGGGCGCGGGGGTACGTAGAAGTCTTCGCTCGAGAAAGCGGACTCGAGGGATTCGACATCCCCCTCGTGAAGCTCGATCACTACGTCCACGTCGCGTGTGAATCGGGGATCGCCGTAGACGACCGAAGCAACGCCGCCGGTGACCATGTAGGATAAACTGAGCCTCTCCATCGGCTCGATGAACAGGCGGATCAGGTCGGGCTCATTCAGGGTCGGCCGTCCGGGATCTCACCGGCCACCAGCATCCGCGTTCTGGACTCCACTTCCTCTTCGGAGAGCTCAGGTGCTTGGGCTCTGATGCCGGCCGCCTTCAGCTCGTACGCCTGGCGGATGAGGGAATGCATCACGGCCAGCTTCCGTTCGGGCGACATGCGGCGCACCACCTCGAGGTCCTGCTCCGTGGGCTCCGTACGATGAGTCATGGCCTGAATCTGCCGGCTTCCGCGCAAGGGGAGCAAGGCGAGAGCGCCGGTCCTGCTCCGGACCGTGATCCACGTCGTCACCGCAGGGGACGACCCGGAAGCGGAAGAAGAGCGAGACCGGGAGGATGTGGGGCTGCTTCCGGGAGCGATGCGGCGTCGGAAGAGAGGCGGCCGTCCCCTTCGGCACTGGACCCGCCCACCCGCCTCCGTCATTGTGAGTGGGTCGCCCGGACCGGGACCTTCCGCCGCCACTTATCCCACCGAATGCAGCGTCAACTGAGCTTCGATTCCTCCGGAGACCCCTCTCCATCGAGCGATGCGGCGCCGACGAAGCCGGATCCCGAGAAGGTCCTCCGAGACGTCTTCGGCTTCGACTCCTTTCGGCCGGGCCAGCGCACCGTCATCGACGCCGTGCTCGAGGGACGGGACTGCATCGCCGTCATGCCCACGGGGGCCGGGAAGTCCCTGACCTACCAGGTGCCGGCCCGGCTCCTGGAGGGTACCGTGCTGGTGATCTCGCCCCTCATCAGCTTGATGAAGGACCAGGTGGACGCCCTGCGCGACCTGGGATTCGACGCGGCCGAGATCAATTCGACCCTCGATCCCGACGAGCGCCGCACCCGCCTCGACGCCTTCCGCGACGGAGATCTCGAGCTCGTCTTCCTGGCGCCCGAGGCCCTGGACGGGCGGCTCCGGCAATTCGTGGCCGGCTGCCCCGTCTCCCTCTTAGTGGTCGACGAGGCCCACTGCATCTCCCAGTGGGGCCACGACTTCCGTCCGTCGTACCGGCGCCTCCGGGGTCTGAACGAAGAGCTGGACGTTCCCGTCCTGGCCCTCACCGCCACCGCCACACGAGCCGTCGCCCGGGACATCCTCCGCCAGCTGGGAATGCGGAAGCCCGCCGGCTTCAAGGGCTCCTTCTTCCGACCCAACCTCGAGATCGGGTGCCGGAAGAAGGGAGAGGGGCACACCAAGAGGGAGATCCTGGCCCTGATCCGGGAGCACGAGGGTGAGTCGGGGATCGTCTACTGCCTCTCCCGCCGCACGGTGGAGCGGACGACCGCCTATCTGAAGAAGAACGGGGTCCGGGCGGCGGCCTACCACGCCGGCCTCGAGGACGCGGTCCGGGCCCGGAATCAGGACGCGTTCCAGCGAGACGAGGTGGACGTGATCGTGGCCACCATCGCCTTCGGGATGGGGATCGACAAGTCCAACGTGCGCTTCGTCATCCACCGGGACATGCCGAAGGACGTCGAGTCCTGGTACCAGGAGATGGGCCGGGCGGGACGGGACGGCCTCGAGAGCGACTGCGTCCTCTTCTATTCGTGGGCCGACGTGAAGCTGCACGAGCGCTTCCTGGACGAGATCGAGGACCCGGGCCTCCGTCGTGAGAAGCACCGGGCCACGGTGGGCCTCTACCGCCTCGTGGAGTCGGATCGATGCCGGCACCAGGCCATCCTTCGTCACTTCGACGAGGAGATGGAGCCGTGCGGCGCCTCGTGCGACGTGTGCACGGGGGTGACGGTGGCCGACCGGGCCGCGGAGGCCATGATGCGTGGGGGTGGGAGGGCGAGCGGGTCCCGGCGTGGGGCCGGGAGCGGGTCGAGCAGGAACCGCGCACGGAGCGCCTCTACCCCGAGGGGCGCGGCAGGGACTCCGGGCTCGGAAGGCGGGCGGGGACTCTCCGATGGTAGGACGGGGTCCGAGGGTGGCGGTGGCGAGCCCACCCCCGAGGAAGAAGCCCTCTTCCAGCGACTCCGGGCCCTCCGGAAGGATCTGGCCGATCAGCAGGGGGTTCCCGCCTACATCGTGTTCAGCGACAAGGTGCTTCGGGAGATGGTGGCCACGCGGCCGTCGACCCCGTCCGAGCTGCTGGCCGTGTCCGGGGTCGGGCCCGTGAAGCTGGAGCGGTACGGGGCGGAGTTCCTGGGGGCGATCGTATCAGGATCCGAAGACCGTGGGTGAACGGGCTCCGGCGGATCCGCGCACCTCCGGGTTGCCTGGACGATGGGAGAGCTACCTAACATAAAGTCGGACTTGTATTTGAGTCCAACACAGAAGTCCACGAGCCCGCACCGGCTCCTACACCCTCACCCCTTCACCCGTGAC
>JBKHJU010000332.1:0-3387 GCA_046537985.1 Longimicrobiales bacterium | reverse complement strand
GAGGAGGCCCTGGGGCTCACGGACGAGCAGGTCTCCCGGCTGGAGGAGATCCGAGACGAACATTCGAACGCCCAGCGCCAGCGCATGACCGAAGCCATGTCCGCCCATCAGGAGGCACGGCAGGCGGTCCAGGGCGACACGCCCGACTTCGACGCGTACGAGGAAGCGCTGCGTCACGCGTCCGAGCACATGGTCCAGGGACACTTGAGCATGGCCCGGGCCGCAGCCGAATCCCGGAACGCCCTCACCGAGGAGCAGCGGAATCAGCTCCAGCAGGGCATGGGAATGATGCAGGGCATGATGGGCGGCTCGGGAATGGGCGACGGGATGATGCAGGGCCGAGGGCAGGGCCGAGGCGCGCCACGGTAGGAGCCGGCGTCGCCGGCGCCATCCACGAATCCATCACGAGGGAGGACTCGGTGCTGTTCTCCGCTGACAGCATCTGGACGATGATCCACGGCATCGCGCTCGGGGGCGGCGCGTTGATGGGGCTGGCGGCGGCCCTCTTCTGCCTGGGATTCATGGCTCCCCCGCCGGGCTCGGAGGCGACGCCCGGCCAGTCGGCGTCCGTCGCGGCCTTGACGGTCTTCGTCGCCGGCGCCCTCTGGCTCACGGTGCTCGGCGGAACCTACATCGTCTTTCCCCCCTACCGGATGGCCCCTCCCGAGGCCCTGGCCACGGTGACCGCCGAATATCCCCGATACTTTCTTCTGGCGAACCCGGACACCGCCTGGCTCCACGCCTTCGCCATGGAGTCGAAGGAGCACGTCCCCTGGATCGCCGCCATGCTCTCCACCGGCGTGGCCTTCGTGAGCGTTCGGAAGCGGTCGAGACTCCTGAACGAGGCCCGGATCCGCAACGTGGTCACGACCTTGACGGCCGTCACCTTCGTCCTGGTGGCGTAGGTCGCCCTCCTCGGGGTCTTCGTCAACAAAGTCGCGCCGGTCGAATGACCGGACAGGAGGCTCGGACAGGACGAGTGAAACCGATCGGAAGGATCCCGCCGCCTCACGGGGGTCCGACGATGCCGAGGACGGTGCCGTCATGGCCGCGGTCCTGGCGGCCGGGATCGGAAGCTTCGCGGTGGGACTCTTCGTGATCTTGAACGCGGCGGGAATCTACTCCGCGCCGGGGTTGTACGGGCCGGCGGGGGGCGTGTCCGGCCGCACGACATTCGCTGCCGCCACCTGGATCATCGCCTGGGCCGTCCTCCACTGGCGCTGGAAGGACCGACGGGTGGAGCGAGGCCCCGTGCTCGCCGCCACGCTGGTGCTCGTCGGTCTCGCGCTCCTGGCCACCTTTCCGCCTGTGTGGAGCGTGTTTTGAGCCTTCCGGAGCGTCGTCGGAGCTTCGCGGCTGCGCGCTCTCGCCCCCCTCGGCCCTTGGCCCGGCTCCACTGGATGTGTCGGCGGGCTCACCGCCGATATGGCTCCGGAAATTGAACGCGATCACGAAGACCTGCTTCGGCTCCACCGGCCCAGGAGCCGGGCGTTGACGGCCACCACCACGGTGGAGAGGGACATGAGCACCGCGCCCATCGCCGGTGACAGGAGGATGCCGGCCCAGAAGAGGACGCCCGCGGCCAGCGGGATGGCGAAGACGTTGTAGCCCGTGGCCCACCAGAGGTTCTGGACCATCTTCCGGTAGGTGGCGCCGGAGAGCTCGACGATGGCGGCCACGTCCCGGGGGTCGGAGCGTACCAGGACGATGTCCGCGGACTCGACGGCCACATCGGTCCCGGCTCCGATGGCGATCCCCACGTCGGCCTGCACCAGGGCGGGGGCGTCGTTGACCCCGTCTCCGACCATGGCCACCCGCAGGCCGCGAGCCTTCACCTCCCGGACCTTCTCCTGCTTCTGGTCGGGAAGCACCCCAGCGAAGAAGTCGTCCAGGTCCAGCTCCCGGGCCACGGACCTGGCCACGTCTTCCGAGTCGCCGGTGAGCATCATCACCTGGATCCCCATCTCCTTGAGGCGCCGGAGGGCGTTCCGACTCTCCTCCCGGATCACGTCGGCCAGGGCGATGGCGCCCTCGACCCGGTCCTCGACGAGGAGAAAGACGACCGTGTTTCCCTCCTCCGACGCCCGGTCCACTCCGTCGTGATCCACGGAGAGCCCGTGCTCCTCCAGGTATCCCGGGCTCACCACCTTCATCTCGACACCTTCGACCCGGCCCTGCGCACCCTTCCCGGGAATCGCCGAGAAGTCGTCGGGCGGGGGAAACGAGATCTCGCGCTCCTCCGCGCCCCGGACCACGCCGGCGGCGATGGGATGCTCGGACTGGCTCTCCAGGGACGCGGCGAGTCGCAGGATCTCGTCCTCGCTCCGCTCGCCCAGGGAGAAGGCGTCCGAGACCCCGAAGCGACCCTCGGTGAGGGTTCCGGTCTTGTCCAGGATGACCGCGTCCAGGTTCCGGGCCCGCTCGAAGGCGGAACGGTCCCGGACCAGGAGCCCGTTCCGGGCCGAGAGGCCGGTGGAGACCGCCACGACGAGGGGAATCGCCAGGCCCAGGGCGTGGGGGCAGGTGATGACCATGACCGTGACCATGCGCTCGATGGAGAAGGGGAGGTCCCTCCCCGCGAAGCCCAGCCACGCCACCAGCGTCACCGCCCCGGCCGTGAGGGCGATCAGGGTCAGCCAAAGCGCCGCCCGGTCGGCCAGATCCTGGGTCTTCGACCGGCTCCCCTGTGCCTCCTCCACGAGGTCGATCATCTGGGCCAGGTAGCTCTCCTCACCGGTCCGGCCCACCTCGACGGTGACGGCCGCCTCGCCGTTCACCGCGCCCCCGATGACCTCGTCGCCCTCCCCCTTCGACACCGGCCGGCTCTCGCCCGTGAGCATGGCCTCGTTCACGCTGGTAGTCCCCTTCACCACCGTGCCGTCGGCGGGGATCTTCTCGCCGGGCTTGACCAGGATCCGGTCGCCGGGATTCAGCTCGGTGACGGGGACCTCCCGAGTGCTCCCATCGTCCTGGAGCAGGTGGGCTTCGGCTGGCATCAGCTCCACGAGCTCTTCCAGGGCCCGGGAGGCTCCCATGACCGACCGCATCTCGATCCAGTGGCCGAGAAGCATGATGTCGATGAGGGTGGCCAGCTCCCAGAAGAAGGGCTCGCCCTCGAGGCCGAAGACCACCGCCGTCGAGTAGAAGTAGGCCACGCCGATGGCCAGGGCGATGAGGGTCATCATCCCCGGCCGGACCTCCGAGAGCTCGTCGAAGAGCCCCGTCAGGAACGGCCATCCCCCGTAGAAGAAGACAGCCGAGGAGAGGAGGAAGGCCGCCGGCCGCTGGAAGGGCACCGCGGCCAGTGGGTCTACGAGCCCCAGGGCCTCCTCGATGAGGGGCGCGAGGAGGAGGATGGGAATCGTAAGGACCAGCGAGACCCAGAAC
>JBKHJU010000331.1:0-3392 GCA_046537985.1 Longimicrobiales bacterium | reverse complement strand
GCCGTGGAGAGCGTGCCGGCGCGCAAGGAGCTGGCCCGAACCTACGGTGCGCACGAAGTCGTCGACTTCACCGAGGACGATCCGGTGGAGGCGATCCTTGAGCTCACGGACGGGCGGGGGGTGGATTCCGCCATCGAGGCGCTGGGAGCACAGGAGACGTTCGGAGCCTGCATAAAGGCCACACGCCCCGGGGGGACGATCTCCAACATCGGCTACCACGGAGAGGGCGACTACGTGAAGATCCCCCGGGCCGAGTGGGGAGTGGGCATGAGCGACCAGACGATCCGCACCGCCCTCTGTCCCGGGGGATCCGTGCGCATGGCCCGTCTGCTGCGAGTCATCGACCAGGGGCTTGTGGACCCCACGCCCATGACGACCCACCGATTCGACTTCGACGAGCTCGAGCACGCCTTCGACCTCATGGAGACGAAGGCCGAGGGGATCATCAAGCCTCTGATCCGCTTCGCATGACTCGTCCCACAACCCGTCCGACCCGGCTTGCCGAAGCCGTGTGGGAGGGCTCGCACACGTGACAGAGACCGCCGAGGTCGCCGGGGAGGACCCGCCCGCCACTGACGCACCGCGCTACCCGGGAACGAAGGATCCCTGGCACCGGCTCTCTCCCGGCCAGACCCTCCACGCCCTCGGCGTTACGGCCGAAGGCCTCTCCGACGAAGAAGCCGCCGAGCGTTTGATCCTCCACGGGGCCAACGAGATCCGGGGCGGACGGGGGGAGCCGTGGTGGAGCCTCGCGCTCCGCCAGTTCCGAGACCCTCTCATCTACATCCTCCTGACGGCCGCCGCCGTGTCGGTAATCGTTCAGCACCCCATGGACGCCGGCGTCATTCTGGCTGTGGTCACCCTGAACGCCGTCATCGGCTACGTCCAGGAAGCCCGGGCCCGAGACGCCATGCGAGCGTTGGCACGGCTCAGCGCCCCCGTGGCCGAAGTGCTGAGGGGGGGCCGCATGAGGCGGGTGCCCGCCCGGGAGCTCGTGCCCGGGGATATCGTGCTCCTCTCGTCGGGCGCCAGGGTACCGGCCGACGTCCGACTTCTCACCGCGGTGGACCTGGAGATGGACGAATCTGCCCTCACCGGAGAATCCCTGCCGGTGCGAAAGGAGCCCGACCGGATCCTCCCGGGAAGTCCGGTGCCCGGCGATCAGGTCAACATGGCATTCGCCGGAACCTCGGCGACCCGGGGTCGCGCCCGCGGGGTCGTGGTCCGGACCGGATTCGAGACGGAGGTCGGACGCATCGCCGAGGCTGTCCACGAGCTGGGCCTCACACGGACACCGCTGCAGGAGGCCGTCCACAGATTCGGGACCCGTGTGGGCCTGGCTCTTCTCGGTCTCGCCGCCGTCGTCGTCACGGTCGGAATCCTACGAGGAATGCCCCCCGTGGAGATCTTCCTGACGGCAGTCGCCGTGGCGGTAGCGGCGGTACCCGAGGGACTCCCCGTGGTCCTCACCGTAGCGCTGGCCGTGGGTGTGGGGCGGATGGCGTCACGGAAGGCCATCATCCGGAAGCTTCCCGCTGTGGAGACCCTCGGGAGCACTACCGTCATCGCCTCCGACAAGACCGGGACCCTCACTCGAAATCAGATGACCGTCAAGGAGGTGTGGGCCGGAGGCCGCACCTATCGAGCGACCGGTGGAGGATACGACCCCGACGGCGGGTTCCTCCTGGACGACACACAGGTCCGGATGCAGGAGCACGGCCCTCTGCTCGAGACGCTTCGGGCCGGGGTCCTGGCCAACGAGGCGGACGCCCAGATGACGGACGCCGACGGCGAGCCCCTGGGCGATCCCACCGAGGTGGCCCTCCTAGTGGCCGCGGCAAAGGCCGGGATGGAGCCGGCCACCCTCCGCGCGGATCATCCCCTGATCGACCTTCTCCCGTTCGAGCCGGACCGCCGCTACATGGCGACCCTCCATCGGGACGACGCGGGCCGGCGCGTCTATGTGAAAGGGGCACCCGAAGCCGTCGTGGACCGATGTGACCGGATGGTGGAGGAGAAGCCCGGAGCACTGGACAGGGACGCCGTCCTGGACGCGGCCCACGAGATGGCCGCCCGGGGTCTCCGGGTTCTGGCCATGGCCTACCGGCCCACGGAGGCCAAGCGCATCGGCGACGACGCTCTCGATCACGGTTTCGTGTTCTGCGGGCTCCAGGGGATGGAGGACCCCGTCCGACCCGAAGCCGTCGAGTCGGTCCGCGTCGTCCAGCGGGCCGGCATGCGCGTGCTCATGCTCACCGGGGACCATCTCGTGACTGCGCAGGCGATCGGACGCCAGCTCGGCCTCGGGGGCGGCGAGGCCCGGGCCGTGGAAGGTCGGGAGCTACAGAAACTGGCGGACGAGGATCTGGACCGCTTGCTGGACGAAGGGGTCGCGATTTTCGCACGGGTCGCTCCCGAGCACAAGCTGCGGATCGTGCAGCGTCTCCGGGATCGGGGGGAGATCGTCGCTGTCACGGGCGACGGGGTGAACGACGCCCCCGCGCTTCGAGCGGCCCATCTGGGAGTGGCCATGGGCATCGCGGGAACGGACGTGGCCCGGGAAGCCTCGGACATGGTCCTCTCCGACGACAACTTCGCCACCATCCGGGCTGCCGTGGAGGAGGGCCGAACCGTCTTCTCGAACGTCCGGAAGGTGACCTTTTTCCTGTTGTCCACCTCGGTGGGAGAGGTCCTCACGATCCTGGTGGCCCTGGTGGCGGGCTGGCCTCTTCCACTTCTCGCCGCACAGATCCTGTGGGTCAATCTGGTGACGAACGGAATCCAGGACGTCGCCCTCGCAATGGAGCCCGGGGAACCCGACCTGTTGGACCGCAAGCCCCGAAAGGCCGGCGAGGGGTTGCTGGAGAGTCGGCTCCTGCACCGGCTCGGGGCCATCGGTGGCCTGGTGGCGGCGGGAACGCTTGGCGTCTTCTGGTGGGGCCTCGAGAGCAGCGGCGACCTCGACACCGCCCGAACGCTCGCCATGACGCAGCTCGTCGTCTTTCAGTTCTACCACGTCTTCAATTGCCGCTCGCTGGACCGGTCGATCGTGCGAATCCCCCTCTTCTCGAATCGGTTCCTCTTCGCGGGCATCGTCGGTGCGGCCCTGGTCCAGCTCGCGGTCCTCTACTGGGAGCCGCTCCAGGCCCTCTTCCGGACCACTTCTCCCACCCGGGAGCAGTGGGGTGTCGTGCTCACGGTGGGAGCGAGCGTCATCGTGGGTGGAGAGATCGACAAATGGTGGAACCGCAGGAGACGGAAGCCGCTGGGCTGAAACGCATGGGGGACATCCTCACACCCGGACCCGCCCCAGCCGCACCGCGTTTCCGATGACACCCAGGGAGGCTCCCATGTCTCCCACGACCACGGCCACGATCAGGCTGACCCACCCC
>JBKHJU010000330.1:0-3393 GCA_046537985.1 Longimicrobiales bacterium | reverse complement strand
CGGTGACGGCGAGCTGGTCCAGCGCGTGGCCCTCCACGACATGATCCTGGGAGAGCTCCGGGACTGGTGCAGGGACCTGAACGCCCTTCCGGTCCTGCGCCTGGGTCATCAGGTCGTCCTCCGGAACGGAGGGGACGCGGCCCGGGCGACGCGTGTGCCCGGGATCTCGCTGGGAGCGACCGACTGGATGCTCGTGGATCTGGAGCCGGGCCCGTCCCGCAGTGATGGTCCGGACGCGGGCGAAGATTGGAAGCCCGTGGAGGTCATCCGGGTGCTCCGGGAGCAGGGCTTCCAGGTGCTGGTTTCGAGCCCGGAGCGATACGCCTATCCGGGGGGGGTCGATCCGGTCCGCGTGCTGCGGAGCTGGAGGATGGAGGGCACGGCCTTCCAGGTGGACGGTGGAAGCCTCCAGGGCCACAACGGCGCCACCGCGAGCGCGCTGGCGTGGCGCTTCATGGTGGAAGGACTGGTCGACGTGGTGGCTTCGAACCACCGGGGCAACGTCCGGCCCCATCATCTGGGCCCGGCGACGCGCCTGGTCGCCTTCCGGGTCAGCCCTTCCGAGGCCATGCGCCTGGTCGCCGACAATCCCCAGGCGATCCTCGACGACCGGCCCGTGGAAGCCCTGGACCGGGCGTACCGGAAGCCGGAAGGCATCTCCCCCCGCAGCAGGGAGCGTGCTCAGGAGCTGCGGACCCCGGAGCCGGCTGCGTGACCTCCGGTTTGATGGGACGGGCGGTGTGATGGGACGGCCGACGTGACCGGATTCGGAGACCGGGCGACAGCGGCGGACGGCGGGGCACCCGTCATCGGGCACCCCGCCGTCCGAACGCTCCGCTCCTCCCGGCAGCGGCCCAGGAGACCTGCTAGAAAGACCGCGCGAGCTTCACGTAGAAGTTCCGGCCCGGCCGCAGCAGGCTCGTCGGGTCCAGGTGGCTCCGGTAGGCCCGGTCGAAGACGTTCTCCACTCCGACGATCAGGTCGGTGCCCACCAGGGCGAAGCCGCTCCGGACATTCAAGAGGCCGTAGCCGGGGGTCTCGACCTCACCGGCCGTGGCCGCCGGACGATCCTGGCGGTCCACCGCCTTTCCTTCCACCTCGATCCAGCTTCCACCCACTCCCGACGGCATGTAACGCGCCGACAGGGATCCCTCGAGGGGCGGCATGAGGGGCAGGGGCTCATCGGTCCGGGGGTTCGCTCCCCGGGTGTAGTCCGCCCCGGCGCCGAGACGGAGCGTCGGGTCGACGTCCCAGCCCACCGACACGCTGACACCGGTGAGTCGGGCCTCGGCCACGTTGGCGTACTCCCGGACGGGCTTCCCGGAGATGGTCTCGCCCTCGACCAGGACCGGGAGGATCATCCCGTCCAGGTCGTTCTGGAATCCGGTGACGGACGCGGAGACGTCGTTCCCGGTCCAGGTCAGGGTGCCTTCCACGTTCCGGCTCGTCTCGGTGTTCAGATCCGGGTTCCCCCGGTAAACGTGGCCGTCCGGCTTCAGCCCCAGCCCGAAGAGCTCCAGGGCGTCGGGGACCCGGTATCCGTACCCCAGCGTGCTTCGGAACTGGAAGCCGGAACCGAGGTCGACCTTTGCACCCAGGTTTCCGGTGGTGATCCACTCGGTGGTGCTCGGCCGATCGTCGGCGTCGCGGACCACGTGGTCCAGACGTATGCCGCCGCTGACGGACAGCCGATCCAGAACCCGAACCTCACCCTGTCCGAAGAGGCCCAGATCGAGGATGCCCACGCCGGGCCATGTGTGGAAGGTCGTGGTCGAGGGATCCATCCCGGGCATCCCCTCCCGAATCGTCCACCGGGTGCCCTCGGCGCTCAGATGCGTGGCCTCGGTACCCACGTCGATGTGGACGGCGTCACCCGGCGTGAGCCGGAGCTGGGCCCGGCCGCCGCTTGTGGTGGAGTGGGAGCCGGCTTCGGTGGTGCTCACCATCATCATGGGCTCGCTCGTCCCGCCCATGCCCGAGTCACCCATCCCGCCACTCATTCCGCCGCTCATGGAGCCCATGCTCATGGGCATGGACATCCGCATCTCCATGAAGTGGTCGAGCCGCTGAATGTACCCCTTGGCCGAGAAGGCGTCCACGAAGCCGCCTCGCTGCCACCCGTAGTCCACCGAGAAGCTCTTCCGGCTCTCCTCGGGAATCGACGCGTCACCCCGCATGGGCCACCCGATGTCCCGCCCCTCGTAGACCTGCCCGCCGAAGGAGAGTCGGTGGGCGGAATCCAGGTCGAATCCCACCTTCGCGTCGGACGTGAGCTGGCGATACGACGAGCCGTCCACCACTCCGGCGGGGCTACGGTAGTCGCCGTAGTACGATCCATCGATGGAGAAGGAGGCGTCCCATGCCTCTCCGCCCCGACCCAGCGTGGCGCCCAGGCTGGTTCCGGGAATCGCAGAAGAGGTGGACGCCCGGACCTCGCCGCTCAACTTCTGGCCCGAGCCCACAGGAGAGCGGGTGACCACGTTGATGGCCCCCCCCACGTTTCCGGAGCCGTAGAGGGTGGAGCCGGGCCCGGAGAGGATCTCGACCCGTTCCACCAGAGCCGGATCGATGGTGGAGAGCCCCTGGTCCATCCCGTACGTGCAGGCCCGATTCACCCGCATTCCGTCCACCATCACGGCGAGACGCTCACCGCTGAGCCCCCGGAGGACCGGCCGGGATCCCCACGAACCCATGTAGGAAACGGAGACTCCCTCCGCCTCGTCGAGGGCCTCGGACAGGGAGGTCGCTGCCGTCCGCCCGACCTCGTCCCTCGAGACGCTCTGGGCGGACAGCGCCGTTCCCTCGGCCAGGACGTGGTGCCGGGCCCGAGGGGCAGACACCACGAAGCTCTCCAGCAACACCGGCCGCACGCGAAGGCGCACCGGGCCCTCGATGGACGAGGCCGGAACGACCAGCGACTCATATCCCAGGCGCTGAAACTCCACCGGGGAATCCGGATCGTCCAATCGGAGGGTGAACCGACCCTCGCTGTCGGTGAGAATGGTCCGTCCGGCGACGGAGATCTGGACCGTGGAGATGGGATCTCCGGTTGCCTCCTCCACCACCACGGACCGGATCGGAACCTCCTGGGCTCCGCCTTCCGCCGGGCCCAGGAGCATGGCTGCGAGAGTGGCCAGGAGCGCCACCGCGAAGGTCACGCCGGACAGGAAGACGGTCAAGAGCGTCCGCTTCAGGGGGACGGGGGACTCGGAGGCCCCCCATTCAAATGCGAGCATGTCTCTCTCCACGCTGGGATGTCGAATCGGAGCACCGGAAGGTCCGGCGCCGTAAATCCGGGATCGCAGATCCGGCGGCTCTTCCGACCGTCGGCACTCGCGACCCCACCGAGATCCTCAGGCGGAGAGAGGCGGGGGAATGGCAAAGGGAAGGAGG
>JBKHJU010000329.1:0-3395 GCA_046537985.1 Longimicrobiales bacterium | reverse complement strand
GGGGTCAAGTGGGCTGTATGGGGGCGGGGGGACGGCACGCTCGACCGACGTCTCGGCCGGACGGACCTCGCCACCGCTCGATGATCGGTTACACCCGCGGGCGACGCAGTCCATGGTGGCTTTTCACCACCAGGACGCAGCCCCCTCCCCGAGGTCACCGGGAGGCGGCTCGTCGCTCCGGTATCCTCCAGGGAGGTCGCCGCTCATGTTCCCGCGCTCAGCCGGCGCGTTCCGTCGCCTTCTCGGTGCGGCGAACCACCTTCCAGCGGGTCCCGTCGGGAGAGTCCTCGAGGACGACTCCCCGGGCCGCCAGCTCGTCCCGGATCTCGTCGGCACGGGCGAAGTCCCGTCTCGCGCGAGCCTCCTCCCGTTCCTCCACCAGGGACTCGATCCGGACCACCTCGTCGGGATCGAGCTCCCGGGACCCCCGGGCGAGCTCCAGGAGCGCCAGAACCCGGTCGACGTCGCCGAGGGCGTCCAGGGCCTCGTTCCGATCCGACTCGGGAATGCCGTCGCCCACCGAGTCGAGCTCGTGGTTCACCTCGTTGACGAAGGTGAAGAGGGCTCCCATGGCGCCGGCCGAGTTCAGGTCGTCGTCCATGGCGGCGGTGAATTCTTCCAGGAGCCGGCGGGACAGGTCGGGAAGGCGGGTCGTCGCCGCTTCGCCGGCGGCCGAGGACGATCCCCGCTCCCCTCGTTCCTCCTCGGCGACTTCGACGGTACGCAACCGATCCTGGAAATCCACCAGCCTCTGGACGGCCTTCGCCGAGGCTCCCAGCCCCTCCCGGGTGAAGTTCAGCTCCTTCCGGTACTGTGCCGAGAGTAGCTGGTGCCGGATGGCCGCGGGATCGTGGCCCTCCTCCACGAGCTCGCCCACGGTCACCGTGTTGCCGAGGCTCTTGGACATCTTCCGCCCCTCCAGGAGGAGGTGCTTGATGTGGAGCCAGTAACGGACGAAGGGCTTGCCCGTGGCCCCTTCCGCCTGGGCGATCTCGTCCTCGTGGTGCGGGAAGACGAGGTCCTCACCCCCGAGATGGACATCCAGGGTCTCCCCCAGCTCGCTCACGCTCATGACCGAGCACTCGAGATGCCATCCCGGTCGCCCCCGACCCCACGGGGAATCCCAGGCGGCGCCGGTGGCCTCGTCCTGCTCCCTGGCGGCCTTCCAGAGGGCGAAGTCCCGGACGTCGTCCTTGCCGTAGTCGTCCGAGTCCACCCGTGCACCGGGCCGAAGCTCGTCGGGGTCGATGCGGGAGAGGCGCCCGTATGCGGGAAACGCGGAGATGTCGAAGTAGACCGACCCGTCGTCGGCCTGGTACGCCAGCCCCTTTTCCTCCAACCGACCGATGAAGTCGATCATCTCGTCGATGTACTCGGTGGCCCGGGGATAGGCGTCGGCCCCCAGGACTCCGAGGGCCCGAGCGTCCTCCAGGATCGCCTCGCCGTAGGGCTCGGTGTATTCGTAGATGCTGACCCCCTCCTCGAGGGCCGCGTCGATGGTCTTGTCGTCCACGTCGGTCAGGTTCATGACGAAGCGGACCTCGTATCGCTTCCACTCCAGATACCGGTGAAGGAGGTCGTAGACGATGAAGCTTCGATAGTTGCCGACGTGGGCGTAGTCGTAGATGGTCGGTCCACACGCGTAGACCCGGACCTTGCCCTCCTCGAGGGGCTCGAACTCGTCGAGAGATCGGGTGAGGGTGTTGTACAGTCGCAGCGTCATGCAGGATCGAGAGACGGAGTGTGGATGGAGCCGGACCGGGTCACGGCAGGATGCGGATCTCGTAGATTCGCCAGCCCGCGTCGCTCCAACTGAAGCCGAGGAAGACGGTGCGACGGATGACTTCCGAGGTCCCCTGGGCCAGCGCGTCCCAGGCGAGCTCGGCCGAGCCCCGGTCCGAAGCCCCCGAGGCCAGGCTGACGCGGACCACCGTGGACCCCACGCTGGGACGTCGGTCGAAGAGGTCGTCCAGGGCCGCGAGGGCCTTGCGGGGATCGAGGGCCGCCTGTCCCTCCGTGGCCGTGTGAAATCCGATTCCCCGGGGCGAGAGGAGCTCCGCCATCCCCGTGGCGTCTCCCCGGGCCCAGTGGCCCGCGACGCGTCCGGCGGAGGCACGGAGCGCCTCGGCCCGCTCCTCCGGGGACGGGGCGCCCTGGGCCTGAAGCTCGCCCGCCGGAACGCCCGATCCCGGGACCGCCGGCAGGGCCGGGAAGAGAAGGAGGAACACAAGGACCGGGAGGCCGAGGAAGGGGAAGGTGGGGGGATGGGCACGGCCTCTCGTGCCCGACGCCCTCGTGGACGCAGGGGGGACACGCGATCGCCCCGGGGTTCGCGCCCGCACGGCCCCGGCTCGCATGCCTGGCGCTCGCACGGCCCTCACGCTCCCCCTCCGGCGGGTGCGTCCGCGACGACGACCCCGTCCATCTCCGCCCGGACCCGCTCCAGGGCTGCCCGGGGATCGGCGGCGGCCGTCACCGCCCGGCCCACGACCAGCAAGTCGGCCCCGGCCCGGACGGCTTCCGCCGGAGTCGCGATCCGAGCCTGATCGTGCCGGTCCCCACCCGCCAGACGGATCCCGGGCGTGACGAGGGTGACGCGGCTCCCCAACGTCCTCCGCAGGGTGGAGGCCTCCCGGGCCGACGCCACGAGCCCGTGGACCCCGGCCTCCACGGCGAGGGCACCCAGACGGAGGACCTCGTCTCCCACGTCGATTCGATCCCGCCCCCACGTGTCCGCGAGCTCGTCGGCCGGGAGGGACGTGAGAACCGTGATTCCGAGCAGCTCGACGTCATCGCCGGCTGCCTCTACGGCGGCCCGGAGCATGGCGGCGCCCCCGGCGGTGTGGACGGTCAGAAGCTCGACCCCGTGCTCGGCCGCAGCGGACACGGCGGCGGCCACGGTGGCCGGGATGTCGTGGAGCTTGAGATCGAGGAAGACACGGCTGCCCCGGGCATGGAGCTCCCGGATCACCTTCGGGCCCTCCCGGGTGTAGAGCTCCAGGCCGACCTTGTAGAGGTCGGGCCCCTCGCCCAGCTCGTCGGCGAGGCGAAGGGCCGGCTCCATTCCGGGCACGTCCAGGGCGATGGCGATCCGTGCCACGGTCATTCCTTCCCGGACCCGGCGACGCTGGAAACCGGGGGCTCGGACGTCGGGCGGTCTCTCCCGGCACGGTCTTTCTCGCGGCGCCGAACATCGCCCCGGCCCCGGACATCCTCCGTGGCAGCGGCCTCCCCTCGGGGGTCCGCGGGGCTCCCGGATTCCGTCCCGATCCCGGTCCGAGCCGACTCCGGGGACGGGAGCCCTCCCATCCTCCTCGCCCGCTTCTCGAGCTCCTTCGCGATCCGGAGGCCGACCCGGGGATCGGCGAACGAAGCGGTTCCCACCTGTACCAGGG
>JBKHJU010000328.1:0-3405 GCA_046537985.1 Longimicrobiales bacterium | reverse complement strand
GGCTGGGTGGGAAGCCCCGGGCAGATCCACTTCAACTTCCTCCACCGCTTCCATCTGGTGGACGGAGGCGACGAGTCCATCGTGGTGAACACGCCGAGCTTTCTCCTGGCAGCGCCCCTCGCCGGACGCACCTTCCTCGGCCTCGGATACGCCTCGTCGTCGGGAGTCGCTCCGGGTGAGCAGAACGAGTGGGAGCTCCTGGGTCGCTGGGCCGCCCTCGGCGGGAGCGGAGACCACCCGCTGGACCTGTCGCTCACGGGCGCCTACAACACGGCCGCCTCCAGCGTGGACGGCGAGCTCCAGATCGGCGTACCCCTCGGACCCGTCCGGCTTCTGGGAGTGGGAAGAGCCTTCTCGGACCACCGCGGAGGAGGGGACGGAGGCTGGGCCGCGGGCGGAGGAGCGGTCTACCGGATCAGCGACGGCTTCGCCCTGGCCGGGGATGTCGTCTCGGGCTCGGACCGACCGGATTCCAGGACCGTCGCCTGGGGCGCCGCCCTTCAGCTCCGCATCCCCTACACCCCCCACACCCTCTCCCTCCAGGCCACGAACACCCGGACCGCCACCCTCCAGGGATCGTCCGACGGCTTCCGCGAGCCGGGCGGAAGCGACGACCACCAGATCGTCTGGGGCTTCGAGTTCACCATTCCCTTCACCTGGTCCAACTACTTCGGGTGATCCCGTCGGATTGACCACCGGGGGCGGAACGTCCCCACGGCCCGGCCTCGACACCGGGCCGTGAGCGGTCTCTCGCGCTTCGAGCCTGCGTCGCGGCGGCTGGACAGGTCCCACCCTCCCGGCGCAGACTCGGGAAGATTCCTTCCATCCGGAGCGCGCCATGGACCCGAGCCGAATCCTCGAAGTCGGTCATCAGATCCTGAACTACCAGATCTTCTCCCTGGGCGGAAACCCGATCACGCCGGCGTCCGTCCTCACCTTCCTCGTCTTCGTCGGCACGGCCCTGATGGTCTCGCGATTCTTGACCCGGGCCCTCGAGCGGGCCATGCGGGCCCGGGGAGTGGTGGATCCGGGCATGTCGGCCATCGTCCAGCGTCTGACCCACTACTTCGTCCTGGCTGTCGGCCTGGGGCTGGCCCTGGAGAACCTGGGGCTCAACCTGGCGACCCTCTTCGCCGCCAGCGCCATCTTCGGTGTGGCCCTGGGCTTCGCCATGCAAAACATCGCCGAGAACTTCGTGTCGGGCTTGATCCTCCTTCTGGAGCGGGCCATCAAGCCCGGCGACGTCCTGGAGGTCGAGGGCCGGGTCGTGGTGGTGGAGCGCCTGGGCCTCCGAACGACGGTCGCCCGGACCCGGGACGAGGAGGAGATCATCTTGCCGAACTCCAGCATGGCGGGAAGCGCGGTGAAGAATTACACCCTCCGGGACAGCCTATTCCGGGTACGCGCGTCGGTGGGGGTGGCCTACGGCTCCGACATGGACCGGGTGGCGAACACGCTCCGGGACGCCGCCGACGACCTGGAGTGGCGGTTGAAGGACCGGGACCCCATCGTCCACCTCATCGAGTTCGGAAGCTCCAGCGTCAACTTCGAGATGTCGGTCTGGATGACCGATCCCTGGGCGGCGCCCCGGGCCCGCTCCGAGATGCACTTCGCAATCTGGAACGCGCTGAAGAGATCCGGGATCACCGTCGCCTTTCCCCAGATGGACGTCCACTTCGACCCCGAGGTCTCCGACTTTCTGCGGCGGCTCCCCGCGGCCTCCTGAAGGCCGGGATCACCAGGACGTCCTGCGGGAGAACGACGCGCCACTCCAGAGAGAACCCATGGAATCACCGGACACCCTCCACGACCTCCTCCTCCTGATCCGATCCCGGTACGGGCTCATCCACGTAGTCACGCCGGAGTCGGAGCGGGTGGAATCCCTGCTGCGCCACCTGGCCGACCAGCTTGAGATCCCCCTCTTCTCCTGGTCCCGGCTCGAGGGGCTGGGCCGGGTGGACCTGGAACGGCCGGTCTACGACACCGCCGATCCGGCCCGGGCCCTGGACCACGTCCGGGCGTCCCGACAGCCGGCCCTCTACCACCTGCACGGGCTGGGCCCCGACCTCCGGGAGAGCGCCCGCCTGGCGCAGCTCCTGACCTCGGCGGCCCGGGAGATGGAGCTGAAGGACGGGGCCGTGGTCCTCACGGGCTACGATCTCGAGCTCCCCCCGGACCTGGAGCGCAGGACAGCCCGGGTGGAGCTCCCGGGGCCGGGCCGGGAGGAGTTCGAGGCCCTCCTGACCCGGATCCTCCGGGACATGAGCGCGCGTCGGCACGTGGAGGTGGAGCTGACCGCCGACGAGAAGTCCGCCCTGGTGAACCACCTGGTGGGACTCACCCTGATGGAGGGTGAGAAGATCCTGACCAAGGCCATCGTGGAGGACGGAAAGCTCGCCTCCCGGGACATCCGCCACGTCATCGAGGCGAAGAAGGCCGTCGTGGAGCGGGAAGGGCTCCTGGAATACTACCCGGCCGAGTCCGGCCTCGAGTCGGTGGCCGACCTGAAGACGCTGAAGCAGTGGCTCGAGCGGCGAAAGGCGGTGGTGGCCGCTCCCGAGCGGGCCGAGGAGTTCGGCCTCGCCTTCCCCCGGGGCGTCCTCCTCCTGGGCGTGCCCGGATGCGGGAAGAGCCTGGCGGCGAAAGCGGTGGCCTGGGAGTGGAACCTGCCGCTGCTCAAGCTCGATCCCTCCAACCTCTACAACAAGTACGTCGGGGAGAGCGAGCGGAACTTCAAGCGGGCCATGGAGACGGCGGAGCGGATGGCTCCCCTGGTCCTCTGGATCGACGAGCTGGAGAAGGCATTCGCCACCGGGGGATCGGAGGACGGCGGCGTCTCCCAGCGGATCCTGGGAAGCTTTCTGTCGTGGATGCAGGAGCGGAGGGGAGACGTCTTCGTGGTGGCGACGGCCAACAACATCGACCGCCTTCCCCCCGAGTTCCTCCGGAAGGGGCGCTTCGACGAGATCTTCTTCGTCGACCTCCCCGACCCCGACACGCGGTCCGAGATCTTCCGCATCCACCTGGAAATCCGGAGCAAGGACCCGTCGAGCTTCGACCTCGAGGGCCTCGCCGAGGCCACCGAGGGATTCAGCGGCGCCGAGATCGAAGAGGTCGTGGTGTCGAGCCTCTATTCCGCCTTCGCCGACAGAAGCCCCCTGACCCGGGAGCTCCTGGAGCGAGAGATCGAGGCGACCCGGCCCCTCTCGGTGACCATGGCGGAGAAGGTGGCCCGGATCCGGAGCTGGGCCCGGGACCGAGCGGTCCTGGCGAACTAGCCGGAGCCCGGTCGGCCGTTCAACATCTCCACCACGACTTCCGGCCCCTCCGTGAGAACCTCCGCGGGGACCTCGACCAGGCGATCGATGGGGAGCCCGTCCATGCTCTCCACCACGTGAATCAGGG
>JBKHJU010000327.1:0-3413 GCA_046537985.1 Longimicrobiales bacterium | reverse complement strand
GTTCCTCTTCGATCCCAACAACGCCCGGGGCTTCGACGATTACCGGGCCCGGGTGCACGACTCCCACGGGCTCCTTGCCCTCAGCGGATGGGGTGAGTGGATCTGGCGTCCCCTCCACAACGGGCCGGGTCTTCGGGTGACCCAGCTCCGGGACACGGACCCCCGGGGATTCGGGCTGGTCCAGCGGGAGCGGGCCTTCGAGAGCTACCTGGACCTCGAGGCCCGCTACGACCGGCGACCCAGCGAGTGGGTGGAGGTCGTGGACGGGGACTGGGGATCCGGGGGGGTCGAGCTGCTGGAGATCCCCACCGAATCGGAGTTCAACGACAACATCGTGGCGTACTGGGTTCCGGATGTTCCGTTCCGGGCCGGGGACGCTCGCTCGTACCGCTACCGCCTCGTCACCTTCGACGACCGGCTTCCGCAGCAGGACGTGGCCCGGGTGGCGCGGACCCGTATCGGGTGGGATGCGCTGCCGGGCCAGGCGGATCCTCCGCCCCGGAGCCACCGTCGTTTCGTCGTGGACTTCATCGGGGGAACGACGCGGCCCGGGGAGCTGGACGGCGACTCGCTCCGCGTCTCCCTCACCAGCTCCGCCGGGACCGTCGAAGGGTCGCGGGTCGAGCCCCTACCGGGCGACCAGGGCGACGAGGGGTGGCGGGTGACCTTCGAGCTTCGGCCCGACGGCGACCGGCCTTCGGACATGCGTCTCCATCTGGACGCCGGGGAACGACGCCTGACCGAGACCTGGTCCTACGTCTGGTACCCCGAGCAGGGCAGACGATAGGATGCAGACTTTGGACGGAGCCCCGAGGGTGTCCGGTCGTCGCTGGCTCTTCTTCTGCCTGGTCCTAGCGACCACCGTCCTCGGGACCATCGGGATGCTCGGCCTGGTGGGGAGCGGAGGGCTGCGGCCCCTCGAGCTGACGCTCCTGGTCCTCTTCACTGCCACCTTCGGATGGATCTCGGTGGCCTTCTGGACCGGGTGCGTGGGATCCGTGCTCTCCCTCCTCCGGCGAGATCCCGTCACCCTCGAACCCCTTCCCACGCTGGATGCCGGGAGATCCGCAGGGAAGGTCGGAACGAGCTGGCGGGACGGTCGTTCCGGCGTCCGTGCCGGGTCTCCGGGACCGATCCGCGGACGAACGGCGCTGGTCATGCCCGCCTACAACGAGGATCCGGAGCGGGTGGTGCCGGCCCTGCGGGCCATGGTGGAATCTCTCGGGAGCTCCGGGGAGGGACGCCACTTCGACGCATTCCTCCTGAGCGACACGGACGAGCCCGAGGTCGCTCGACGAGAGGAGGAGCTCTGGGAACGGTGGGCCCGGAGTGAGGGCGTAGCGGGGAGCAGTCGAGCAGCCGCATGGGGGAATGACGGAGCCGTCGCCGAGATCCGAGGGCCGGGCGCCGCGGGGCCCGCCGACGCCCGGGAGGCGCCCGCGGAGGCAGCGGGGGCATCGGATGACCCATCGGTCGAAGCGATCCGCTTCTTCTCCGTTCCCGGCTTCGGCCGGGTCGTCTACCGGAGGCGCCGGGACAACATCGACCAGAAGGCGGGGAACGTGGCGGACTTCTGCGTCCGGTGGGGCGAGGACTACGACTACATGGTGGTCCTCGACGCCGACAGCCTGATGACCGGGAGCGCTCTCACCACACTGGTCCGGCTCATGGACGAGAACCCCGAGGCCGGACTGATCCAGACCGTCCCCATTCCTGCCCGCCAGGAGACGCTCTTCGGCAGACTCGTCCAGTTCGCCCAGGCCCTCCACGCGCCCCTCTTCGCCGCCGGACAGAGCTTCTGGCAGGTGGAGAGCGCCAACTACTGGGGGCACAACGCCATCCTTCGGGTCGCTCCCTTCATGGAGCACTGCTCCCTTCCGGTCCTTCCGGGAAGCCCGCCCCTCGGAGGCCGGATCCTCAGCCACGACTTCGTGGAGGCCGCCCTCCTGCGCAGGAGAGGGTGGAAGATCTATCTCCACCCCTGGATCGAGGGATCGTGGGAGGGGGTTCCGGGAACCGTTCCGGCCTACGCCACCCGGGACCGGCGCTGGGCCCAGGGCAGCCTCCAGCACCTTCGGCTCCTGGGCGAGAAGGGTCTCCATCCCCTGAGCCGCGTCCACTTCGCCTTCGGAGCCATGGGGTACGTCTCCTCGTTCCTGTGGCTGCTCCTGCTTCTGGCGAGCACGGCGTACGTGATCCTTCCCGCAACCGGCGCCGGAGCCCTGGCGATCTCCGGTTGGGAGGCCACGATCAGCCTTCTCCTGGTGACCGCGCTCCTCCTTCTGCTACCCAAGTTCTTCGCCCTCGGCCTGGCCCTGCGGGACCGCTCGGAGGACTTCGGAGGGCCGGGGCGGCTCGTCGCCGGCTTCATCCTGGAAACCCTCCATTCCGTCGTGGTGGCACCGGTCATGATGATGTATCATACCCGCTTCGTCTCGAGCATCCTGGGGGGGCGGAACGTGCCATGGGTGGCCCAGGACCGGGACGGCCGGGACCTCTCCTGGAGGGGCGCGTGGAGCTCCACCGGGTGGATGACCGTCCTGGGCGTCGGGTGGGCCGGAGTCACCCTCTATCACAGCTTCCTCTTCTTCCTGTGGCTCACTCCCATCTTCGCGGGCCTCGTCCTCGCCGTCCCCCTCATCCGTTTCACGAGCCGCGGAAGGTGGGGACGATGGGCCCGGGAGCAGGGCCTCTTTCTGGTTCCCTCGGAGACACGTCCCCATAATGTGCTGCAGGCGTGCGTACGCGCCCCGGATGCGAGAGAGCGGAGAATGGAAGACGGCCCTCACCCTGTTCGTGGAGAGCCCCCGATGACGACACCCGCAGGCCTGGAGCGAGTCGAGAGAGCCCTCTTCGAGCTCCAGCGGGGACGGCCACTCCTCGTCGCCGACTCGGAGGGGAGCGAGGACTGGCTCCTCGCCGCGGTGGAGCCCATGGGGCCCGGGGCCCTCTCCTTCCTGAAGGAGCACGGATCCCCGGAGTCCCTTCGGCTGGTGGTGACCCACCACCGTGCCCGGGCGATGGGACTGGCCCCGTCCGCGAACGGAGGGTCTCTCGATCGGAGTGGAGCCCCGTCGGCTTCGAACGGGGCCTCCGCCCTCCGCAACGGCGGGCCCACGCCGACCGGGGGAGGGTGGAGCCTGGGCTTGCGCGGAAACGGAGCTACGCCGGGCCCGGAGCGGATCCTCCACCTCTCGTCGGCGCTGGACCCGGGTCTCGCGCCGCCCCATGACGTCCGTCCGGCTTCCGGCCCCGAAGCGGCCGGCCTCGATCTCCTGCGTCTGGGTCGGATGCTCCCGGCCCTGGTGGGCGCCACCGTTCCCGACCGAGAGCCGGGGACTCTCCGGCGGATGGTGGACGACGGCCGCCTTCTGTGCGTCACCCCGTCGGAGATCCGGTCCCTGACCCAGGCC
>JBKHJU010000006.1:0-14473 GCA_046537985.1 Longimicrobiales bacterium | reverse complement strand
CCGGCCCCGTGGCGCTCGCAACGGGACCCGCTGTACTTCTTCAACAGCCCTCTAGAACTGCTCCCACCAGGTCCCCGCCAGGGGCACCAGGTGGGCCAGTCCCGCACCGGCCCGGGCCACGTTGCAGGAATGGAATTTGATCTCGATGTCGTCTTCGAAGGTGATCGCGTCTCCCGATCCGTCCATCCCCACCACCAACATTCCCCGAACGGTCCACTGTTCCCCGTCGTTCACCTGGTCGATGTCGTGGGCGATGACGATCCCGTCCCACTCGAAGCCCGGATCGGGGTCGAACTCTCCGGTGATGATAAGGAGGCCCCGGCCGACCTGAGTCGCGTTCTGCAGGTCTCCGTTCCATCGGATGACCGGAAAGGAGTCGGCCGGTATGGATCCGAAGTCGGGCCACTCGTCCTCGTGCTCCATGGGGAAGCCGGGCGAGGTGATGGCGTCCCAGGCCACGTCCAGGGAGTCGAGGACGGCATCCGGCGATCCGTAGCTCACCGAACGGGGGGGCCCCCCGGTCCCCGGCTCTCCAGCCACGCTGTTGCCCGGAGTGATGGAGATGCTGCCGCCGCCCGCGACGCCCCGGACGCTCACGCTTCCCCCGTAGCTGCACTCGGAGGACGTGGCCGTGTCCCGACCGTCGATGCCGTACTGTGAAAGGTCGTTGATGGTGATGTCGGTACTGGGCGAGACCAGCGCCGCGTGAAGGCGAACGAGGGTCAGCCGATGCTCCGCCAGCACCGAGACCGTCCTCTCGGCCGCGCTGCCGGGGAACCGGGGATCGACGAAGGTACCGACCGAGGTGAGCCGATACGTCCGGTTGGGCAGTGGACCGTTCCACAAGAGGGTGGGGGAGACCACGGCCCGCACGTCCTGGTTCGGATCCATGGGCAGGGTGTATGTGACCTCCACCGGCAGAGAGCTCCGGTGCTCGGACATGAACCGCTCCAACCCGCCCTGGGCAGCGGTGAATGCCTGACTCCCCTGCTCGTCGGTCAGGGCCATGGAGCCCTCGGTATTGACCACCTGATACCCTGCGGCGGCGGCCACCCCGATGGCGAAGAGGAGGAAGACGACGAGCATCAGCGCGAAGCCGCGACGGTCGCTCGGCACTCCGGTCGGCGGTCGGCTCATGGGCACCTGCTCAGTTCCAGCGCTCGTTGCGGATGGGAACGTCCCGGGTGATCGTGTATTCGTACGGATCCAGCCCACCCCCTCCGGCCGCGACGGCCTGGGCCGTCACCCGCACCGCGTTGATGTCGGCCAGGTTCGCTCCCGTCACGCTCGAGCTGTAACCACTCTGACCCTTGAGTCGATAGGAGAAATCGGCGTCGGAACCCAGGCCGGAAGCGACCTCGACGAGGGTGGAACCGTAGGTGCCCCGGAAGAGACCCGTCTGGCTGGGGTCGAGGCCCGAAGCCGCGAACCGGAGCTCGATCTCCCGGTGAAGCATGAGGGCACCCCCGACCATGGCATCGGAGCCGCTCCCGGGTCCGGAGAGGGCGACGAAGTGGGACCCGGGGATTCCGGTGGTGTCCATGCCGATGTCTCCACACTCGTCCTTGATGGTGGTACCGTCGGAGTCGTACAGGCCATTCCAATCGTCGAAGTCCCAGCTCCACGTTCCGTTCCCGTTCCGGATGGCATATCCGGTCACTCCGGCCGTATCCAGCCCGGCCTGTGCCCGGGGCAGATAGGTGGACACGCTGCTCCCCGAGACGGCGCAGATGACGCCGACGGTCAGCGGGACCCTCACCACCAATTGACCGGAGCCGGCAACCACGAATGCACCCTGGGTCGCGGCCCGGACGTCACCCGCGATCACGTCCACCACGCTCCGGGCGTCTGCGTGGACCCGGCTCCGTCGAGTGACGTCGTCGTAGAAGTCGCTCTGGGCAATGAAGACCGAGGTCACCAGCCCGACCAGGATCGTGGCGAGGGTCAGGGCCACGAGGGCCTCCACCAGGGTGAATCCGGCCCGCCTCATCACCAGGCCTCGTAGGCATAGGAGACGAGAGTCCGGGAAGGGCCGGAAGCACCGGCGTCGGGTGCCACGGTGACCTCCAGGGACATCGTCCGGGGATTGAAGGGGGTGATTACCGTGGTCCGGGCGTACGACCGCCCCTGGATGGTCAGGGACTGGCTGCCCGTCCCCGCGCCCACCAGGAGGGAATCGTACGGTAGACGCTGCAGCTCCTCGATCCGATCCTCGGCTGCGGACACGACCTCCGACCGGAGCCCGGCCCCCTCCAACTGACCGGCCAGGGCACCCGCGAGATTCACGGCTGTCAGGATGCCCGCGGCGAAGATGACCAACGCCGCCACCACCTCGATCAGGGTGAAGCCGCCCGACCGGTCCACGATCCGTGGTCTCCAGGGTCCGGTGCCGAGTCCGGCTCCCGACCTCCAGCCTCGACAGGTCATTCCCGGCCGGCACTGCTCACGAATCGTCAATCCGACTCGCCCCGGTCGCGTTGAACGACACGGTGTAGGTCGAGCCCCCGGCGTCGAAGGTGGCCGTGCCCAGGGATCCTCCGATTCCCGACATGTCCAGGATCCCCCTTCCGTTGAAGATCACGCTGTCCCCCGTCGTCTGCAGGTTCAACACGCTCAGCGCCAGATCCCCGTCCGGACCGAAGGCCCGGCGCGCCAGAGCCCGACCCTGACCGTTCTCCACCTCGTACTCCAGCTCGTCCTCCGAGAACCGGATGACCACGTTCGTCCGTGCCTGAATGGCATGGGCCCGGGCCAGAGCCAGATCCCGTGCGAAGACCCGCGCCGATTCCCGGGCCGTCGAGCGATCCAGAAAGCTTCCGAGAACCACGGTTACGACGAGCATGGAGACCGCCGCGATCGTGAGAACCACCGTCAGCTCGAGCAGGGTGAACCCCCGGGCGGATCGGGTCTCACCCTCCACTCCGCTGCGGCGAAAAACGGGGTCCTGGTGGAGCCCCGTTCCGGGATTCGGCATATGGATCCAAGGTTGAACGCATTCCTCTCTTCATCAATATGACCGAGGCCGGGACCGTCGCCCACCCTCTTCGGGGACCTCCTCCCGAGCCCCCGCCCGACCCACCCCGCTCGACGGACGACCCCGGTTTCCGGTTCCTCCCTCGTCCAGGCGCCTCCCGGGTGCGGAAGGCGGCCCGAATCCGGTACCATAGTCGAATATGGAAGACTATTCTCTGATTAATCGTTGACTTTCGGCTTTTCTTTCCCTCTTATTGCAGAATTATACGAATAGTCTTCCCCCCTTGAGCAACGTCAGAGGAAAGAACATGCCGAAGGCGGACGAGAAGGTGATGGCCCTCGTCGAGAAGGAGCTGGAGAAAAACCCAAATGCGACGGTGACCGAGCTCTACGAGAAGGCCCAGGCGGCCCATCCCTCCGTAGGCCAACTCACCCACCGGCAATTCAACGCCCGCTATCCCCTGCAGGTGAAGCGGAAGAAGAGCCAGAAGAAACACAAGCGTAAATCCCGACGCCGTTCCACCCGGGCGTCGAGGTCCGGGGAGATCAACGGGGTCCAACGAGACAAGATCCGGGCCGCGTTCCTGGACTTCGCCACGGACCTGACCTCGGCCGAGCAGCGCTCCGAGCTGGTGAGCGTCCTGGCCGGGGTCGACAAATACGTGGATCAGGTCGTGAAGACGGTCTCCAAGTAACGGACCCACCGGTGAGCGCGGGCGCGCTTCCCCGAAACGCCGGCACCTCGAGAGGCCCGGACCGTATGCACGGGCCGCTCAGATCTCCGCGGCCAGGGCGCTGATCTCCCGCACCAGGACCGACAGGCCGGCGAGCGTGACTTCCCCGTCTCCCTGGATCTCGTCCACCAGGGACCGGAAGCGGGACAGCTTCCTCGTACCATCCAGGATCTCGGCGGGCCCGGGCGCACCGGATCGGCCGTCGATCGCCGCCGTCGCGACCAGCCGCTGGGCGATGGCCCGCTGGGCCTTCGTCAGATCTTCTACGAGGGCCTGCGCCGTGCGCTGCTCCCAGCGGTCGCTCTCCGCCACCTCGAATATGTTGCGGCGCAGCCAGGAGAGGTTCAGCAGCTCGGACGCCCGATAGAAGGCCCTCGCCGCATCCTCGGGATCGGCATCGGCGCCCCGCGCCACACGAAGGATCTCCAGGAGCTGGTCGAGGAAGCGCAAAGTGATCAGCTCCCGGGCGAAGCCTTCGTCGGCTCCGACGCGGCGAAGCTCCGAGACCCGGTCCTCGAAGATCTCCCGGTCATCGCCCCGCACGAGTGCTGGGAACGACTCCCGCAGGCTGGCCAGGCCTTCCCTGTTCTCCCGCACCACCTCCCCGGCGGGACGCCCCGCCTCCACGTTGGCCAGCACCCATCGGCTGCTTCGGGCGAGGAGCCGCGAGAGACCCAGAAGCCAGCGATAGGCGACCTCGATCGGGAAGTTCCCGGCCCGCTCTTCCAGCTCTCCCACGAGCCGTCGGTGTCCCGCAAGCCGGGCGGCTACGACCCACGCCCACGCCACCCGGGCCGGATCCTCCCCGGAATCCCGGGCCACGCGATGGACGAACGTGGCGCCCATGAGATCCACCAGGTCGTTGGTGAGCTGGCTCGAGACGATCTCCCGCCTCAGCCGATGCGCCTCGAGGTGATCCTCCCCCGCGGCCTTTCGGGCCGCCGTCGGAAAGTACTCCAGCAGGTAGGGAAGCGTGGCCTCCTCGTCGGGCAGCCCGCTCTCCAGGAGCCGGCCCATGACGTGCAGCTTCGAGTAGGCCAGGAGCACACAGAGCTCCGGCCGGGTCAGCGTCCCGCCGCCCTCCCTCCGCTCCACGAGCTCCTCCCAGCTCGGCAGATCCTCGGCCGCCCGGTCCAGGATCCCCTCGCGCTCCAGAGACGACATGAGATCCCGGAAGTGGTCCAGGCCGTCGGCCGCCCGCCGCTCGTCGAGGGAAATGGCCAGGGATTGGGAACGGTTGTCCTCCACGACCTGTTCCGCCACCGAGTCGGTGAGCTCACGGAGGAGCTCGGTCCGATCGTCCATGGACATGACCCGGTCCTTCACCGCGGGGTTCAGGAGGATCTTCAGGTTCACCTCCCGGTCCGAGAGGTCCACACCCCCGGAGTTGTCGAGCGCGTCGGTGTTGAGGCGTCCTCCGGCCAGGGCGTACTCGACCCGGGCCTTCTGGGTGAACCCCAGGTTTCCGCCCTCCCCGACGATCTCGCAGCGGAGATCGGAGGCGTCCACGCGGACCGCGTCGTTGGGGGGATCGCCCACGTCGGCGTGGGTCTCGCCCGAGGCCTTCACGTAGGTTCCGATCCCTCCGTTCCAGAGAAGCTCCACGGGGGCTCGAAGGACGGCCCGGATCAGGGCCTCTCCGTCCAGGATCGTCGTGTCCGCGGCGTCGGGGTCGCCTTCCTGATCCGCGCCCGCGTCGCCCTCGTCTCCCTCCGGGTCGCCGCCACCCCCGTCTCCCGTCTCGTCGCCGCTCGCGTCGTCGATCCCGAGGACCCGCCGCACCTCCGGAGTCAGCTCCACCTCCTTCGCGCCCCGGGACACGATCATTCCGCCATCGCTGAGCAAGCTCCGGTCGTAGTCGTCCCAGGTGGAGCGCTGCATCTCGAAGAGGCGCTTGCGCTCCTCCCAGGACGCCCCCGGATCGGGGTCCGGGTCGAGGAACACGTGGCGATGGTCGAAGGCGGCCACCAACCGGATCTTCTTCGACAGGAGCATCCCGTTGCCGAATACGTCCCCGCTCATGTCGCCGATTCCGGCCACGGTGAAGGACTCCTCCTGGATGTCCTTTCCCTTCTCCAGGAAGTGGCGGCGAACGCACCACCACGCGCCCCGGGCCGTGATCCCGACCTCCTTGTGGTCGTACCCCCGGGACCCCCCCGACGCGAACGCGTCGCCGAGCCAGAAGTCGTATTCGGCCGCCACCTCGTTGGCGATGTCCGAGAACTGGGCCGTCCCCTTGTCGGCCGCCACCACCAGGTACGGGTCCGGATCGTCCCAGCGGACGACTCCTTCCGGGCCCACCGGCTCGCCGGCGACGCCCAGGTTGTCGGTCAGGTCCAGGAGCCCGCGGATGAGGGTCTTGTATTGCTCCCGACCATCCTGGGCGACCTCCACCGGATCCCGGGGCTCCCGGAGGGTCACGAAGCCCCCCTTGGAGCCGGCGGGAACGATGACGGCGTTCTTCGTCATCTGGGTCCTCACCAGCCCCAGCACCTCGGTGCGAAAGTCGTCGGGGCGGTCGCTCCAGCGGATCCCGCCCCGGGCCACCTTCGCGCCGCGGAGGTGCACGCCTTCCATCCGGGACGAGCGGACCCAGACCTCGTACAGGAGCCGGCTCCGGGCGATGCTCTCCAGCTCCCGGGCGGCGACCTTGAACGAGATGTACGGCGCGCCCCCGGACGTGTAGGTCGGCGTGCTTCCGCCGTGCCGGTAGTAGTTCGTCCGGACGGTGCCGTGGATGAGGGCGTGAAGTCGCCGGAGCGCCCGGTCGTCGGCCAGGATGCCCACCTCGGCGAGGGAGGCGGCGAAGCGACGGTCCACCTCCGCCATGGCCCTTCGCCGGTCGGCCCGGTCGTCGGGCCCGTCGGGATCGAACCTGGCGCGGAAGAGCTCGAAGAGGATGGCGGCCGTCTCCGGGTATCTGATCAGGGCCGAAGGGAGGGAGAGGCGGCTCGGGACCGCGCCGAGCTGGAAGGCGTAGCTCGCATAGGCCCGGAGCAGATCCACCTCCCGCCACGCCAGGCCGGCCGAGACCACCAGGCCATTCAGGGAGTCGCTGGTGGCGTCCCCCCGGCGCACCGCCAGAATCGTCTCTCCCAGGAGCGAGCCCCGCTCCTCCACGTCCAGGGGAAGCCCGTCGGGCCCCTGAACTGCGAAGGTGTAGATGACCGCCCGCACCGCCCCTCCGTCCCCCTCGGGATCGCCGAGCTCGAAGGGATTCACGGCGATGACCCTGAGCCCGGCGTTCTCCAGGATCGGCATGAAGTCCGACAGGACCACCCGCTCCTTCCGCAGGTAGAGGCGGAGCTCGGTGATGGGCTCGCCTCCCGCCGCGGCCGGAGAGTCTTCGGGATTCGAGAAGGCCACCGACACGAGGCGCTCGTCGGCCTTCATGGCATCCAGCTCCAGGATGTCCCGGACCGAGTCCTCCGGATCGGTGGCCGCCCGATACTCGGCGCTGAACGCCTCCGAGTAGTCCCGAGCCAGCCGCCGGGCCTCGTCCGGCGCTCGCACTTGTTCCAGCCCCTCCTGGACCCGATCCTCCCAGGTTCGGATCAGCTCCCCGACGACCTCTTCCAGGTCGTCGGTGGTGATGGAATCGAGCTGCTCCGGAGTCGTCGTCAGGTAGAAGTGGAGCCGGGCCTGATCCCCGCTCCCCAGCGCCAGGTGGTAATTGAGGACCTCGCCCTCGAACCGCTGGACGAGGGCCGCCTCGATCTTCCTCCGCATCGCCCCCGAGAACCGCTCCTTCGGAAGGATCACCATGACGGACGTCCCCCGCTTGAGGGGATCCTCCCGGATGGCGACCCGGACGTCGTGAGTGTGATAGCTGGTGAGGATGGTCCGGATGTCGTCCCGGATCTCCTCCTCCGAAGTCAGGAAGAGCTCCTCCTTCGGCATCGAGTTGAAGATCGTGATGATCTCCTTGTAGTCGTGGGTCCCCTTCTGGACCCCTTCCCCGTCGAGGATGTGATGGAGCTTGTCCCGGAGTATGGGAATCTCCTGGGCCTCTTCGGCGTAGGCGTGAGAGGTCAGGAGACCCACGAAGCGATGCTCCCCGACGACCTCGCCCTCCCGATCGAGCTTCTTGACCCCGATGTAGTCCATCCGGGCCCTCCGATGCACCGTGGATTCGGCGTTGGTCTTGCTGATGATGAGGGTCGGTCCTCCCTCCACCAGCTTCCGGAGGGCCGGCTCCATCTCCTCCAAATCGACGGGATCGCTGTACCGGGACTCGCTCTCCTTCCGCAGGATGCCCAGGCCCGAATCGGGCTCCACGACGATGACCCGCTTCCCTCCGTCCGTCTCCCGGAGGTCGTAGCCCCGGTATCCCAGGAAGACGAAGCCACCGTCCCTGAGCCACCTCAGGAAGGCCTGGACCTCCGCCAGCTCGTCCTTCCGCTCCGGAATGTGGCCCGCCACCTCGGCGAGCTCGGTCACGACCTCGTTGACGGCGTCGACCATGGCGTCGAAGTCGTCGGTCGCCCTGACCACGTCTCCCAGCCGGCGCTCGATCTCCCCCCGGATCTCGGCCCGCGCCTCGTCGTCCGTGATCCGCGCGACCTCGCAGTGGACCAGGGACTCCTGGGGCTCGCCCTCCCGGGGCGGCCCGATCTCGGTGATGGCTCCGTCCGCGTCCCGCTCCACGTGGAGGATGGGATAGATGTTGTGCGCGATCGCCAGATCGCGGCTGTGGAGGTATTCCCGGATCGTGTCCACGATGAAGGGACGCTCCGAGAGGTTCGTGCGGATGACGGTGACCGGAGCGAACCATCCTTCCGCCTGGTCCACGTCCGGATTCACGACGTCCACATCCACCCGGTCGGGGTGGGCCGCCTCCATGAACTCGAACGCCCCGAGGACCATCCGGAAGAGGGCGTCGGAGCTCCGCTCGTCAAGGAGGTCCCGGGGCGCCTTGGAACAGAAGATGTCGGCGAACGCACGAACGACCTCGACACGATCGCCCTCCACCTGCCGCTCGATCCGGCGGTGGATGGCCTCGACGGCGGGAGAGACCCATCGGAGCCTCTCCACGGTCGCTTCGGTGCCGTCACTCATGATCGGTAATCATACCATCCGGGATGAAAATCCACACGAGACGGATCCTCCCCACGAGCCTCCACCGAACCGGCCCGCCTGTTCCGTCCCCACCCCTGCCTGCGCCAGCCTTTCCGATCCCTCGTCGCACCTTTCCGTCCGGCCTCTTTTCCGTCTCGAACCCCTCGCGGCCTCCTCCCTGTTCCGCCGGTGCTCCGCCGCCATACCTTTCGGTCCATGCGCTTACTCCACCTGGCCGACGTCCATCTCGACACGCCCTTCCTGGGTCGGTCCGAGACCCTGCGGGAGCGCCTCCGGGAGGCCTCCCGCGACGCGTTCCGGCGAGCCGTGGACCTCGCGGTGGAGGAGAAGGTTCACGCCGTCCTCCTGGCCGGGGACCTTTTCGACGGCGAGCGCCTCTCCTTCGCCACCGAGCGCTTCCTCCTGGACGAGCTGAGGCGGCTCTCGGAGGCGGGCATCCAGACCGTCTACGCCACCGGCAATCACGACCCGGGGGAACCCGGCCGGCGCGCCCTCTCCCTGGACTGGCCCGGGAGCGTGGCGGTTGTGGCGGGGGGGGAGCCCACGCGGATCGACATACGGGACGACGAGGGGCGGATCGTGGGCCGGGTGACCGCGGCCGGTCACGAGACCGCCCGGGAGACCCGGGACCTGGTGGCGTCCTTTCCCGCGCCCGGAAGCTCGGTACCGGAGGTGGGGCTCGTCCACGCACAGGTGGTGGGCGCCCGGGCCGGCGAGGTCCACGATCCCTACGCGCCAACCGAGGTCGGGACCCTCCGACGGAGCGGGTACGACTACTGGGCTCTGGGCCACGTCCACGCGCGCCAGCGGGTGGCGGACGATCCGCCGGCCTGGTATCCCGGCAATCTCCAGGGACGGAATCCGCGGGAGACGGGGGACAAGGGCGGCCTACTGGTCGAGCTGGGAGACGGCCACCCTCCCCGGGTGGAGTTTCGCTCGCTGGCGCCGGTCCGATGGGAGACCCTGGCGGTGGATGGGCTGGAGGACCTTCGCACCCTGGAGACCCTGGCTCGGGCCGTGGAGATCCGGTGGCGGGTGGAGCGGAAGGAGGATCCCGGACTCCCCGGCACCGAGTGGGCCGCCCGATTCGACCTTCGGGGCCCGTCCCCTCTGCACCGTGAGCTCGCCCACGAGGAGAACCTCGCGACGCTGGAGAGGGAAGTGGCGGCCCGCCTGGATCTCCTGGACGCCGAGGTCCGGGCGGAGGAGATCCACGCTCCCATCGATCCGGAGCCCCACCGGCGTCGGCAGGACGTCCTGGGAGAAGCCCTGCGCATGCTGGAGGAAGCCCGCACCGACGACGACCTCCTCGAGGAGATGAAGCCCGAGATCCTCGCAGGCCGCGTCCCCGGGGAGGACGAGAGCGACTACCTCCGCACCCTGCTGGAGGGCCTCGACGGAGAGCTCGTGTCCCGGATGATCGTATCCGACCGCGAGGAGGGCGGAGCGTGAGATTCGACCGACTCCGCGTCGGCGCGTTCGGTCCCCTCCGGGACCTGGACACCGGGTCCGAGGCCCTCCCGCCGCTGGTGGTGGTCCAGGCTCCGAACGAGGGGGGGAAGAGCAGCTTCTTCGTCGCCCTCTCCTCCCTCCTCTATGGATTCTACCCCGCCGGGCGGGACCGCCATCCCTACGCACCGTGGTCGGGCGAGGACGCCGAGCTGGAAGCACGAATCACCCGCGACGACGGCACGTCCCTCACGGTCCACCGCCGGCTCCTCTCCTCTCCGTGGGGACGGGTGACCCGGAACGGCGACGGTGGGGGACAGGTCACGGATATCGCGAATCGGACGCTCTCCTTCGTCGCCCACGTCCGCCGCGAGCTGTTCGGCGACGTATTCGCCCTCACCCTCGGGGATCTGGCTCGGATCGACGACGAGAGCTGGGAAGAGATCCAGGACCGTCTCCTGGGTGCCATGGGTGCCGAAGACCTCCGGGGAAGTCGGGTCGTGATCCAGGAGCTGGAAGAGGCGGCCGACTCCCTCTGGCGGAGCGACCGTCGGGGAAAGCCCGAGGCCCGCGACCTCCAGACGCGCCTGGAGGAGCTGGACTCGGATCGCCGGGAGGCCCGGGAGCGGAACCGGAAGATCCGGGCCACTGCACGGAACCTCGAGGAGCTCCGGGAGCGCCTGGACTCGACCCGGGCCGAGCGCCTGGCCGTGGAGGCGGTGCTGGAGCGGGCCCGGACTCTCGGCCCGGTCCGCAGCCAGCTCCTGCGGATCCGGGAGGCCGAAGAGCTGGCCGGGGATCTCGAAGAGCTGGAGGATCTCCCGACACGACCGGACGAACGGCTCCGGGAGCTGGAGGAGGAGGTCACGTCCCGGAGGCGGGAGATCGCATCGTTGGAACGTAGGATGGAGGAATTGGAGCGGCGGGCGGGTTCCGTCACCGGGGCGGATCGCCGGCTCCTCGAGCGGGCCACGGAGGTCCGGACCCTGGGAAAGATGGCCGGCGAGGTTCAGGTGGCCCGCCAGAGGCTCCCGGCCCTGGACGAGCGTATGACGTCGCTGGAACACCGGTGCGTCGACACCTCCCGCCAGCTTTTCTCCGTCCCGTGGGAAGGGGTGGATGCGGAGCGGATCCGGGAAGTGCCGGTGGGGGAGCTGCGATCCCGAATCCGGAGCTACCGGGCGCGACGGGACGAGGCATCGGAGCTCGAGGTCGCGGCGGCCGCTGCCGAACGGGAAGCCCGACGCGAGGAGAAGCGGGGCCTCCGTCGGCTCGCCTCCGCGGTCAGGAAGATCCTCGCCGGGGCGGCCGGGATCGGCATCCTCGTCCTCGTCTGGGGGCTTCTATCCACCGGCCGGCTCCAGGTCCTCTCCGGAGGGGTGATCCTCGGAAACGTCGTGCTCCTCTGGCTGACGCTCCGGGCCCTCGAGTCCTTTCTCTTCGACGCAGACCGGGGAGAGACGCAGCGCGAGGCGGAATCCCTCCGAAGGCGATCCGGTGATGCCCGGCGCCGGGCGGACGGGGCCCGCGACGCCGTGGCCGAGATCCTGGACGGGCTTCCCGTCGTCCGGGGCTTCCTCGCGGAGCCCGATCCGGAGGTGGCACACCTGGTGGGAGAGCTCCAAACCCACCTCGAGTCGAAGGCGGAGGCCCGGGGGGAGCGGGACGGCCTGGAGGAGCTCCTGGCTGGCGCCGAGGACCGACTGGAGACGGCCGCCGACGCCCTCGACGTCGATCTGCCCGGCGGCTTCCTCGCCGCCGTGGCCACCCTGGAGGCCCACCTCGACGAAGCGGCCGATCGGGAGGCGGACGCCCGGGCGGCGAAGGAATCCCTCGAAGACGTCCGGGAGTCCCTCCAGCGTCTCCGAGAAGCACGAGCAGGAGCGAAAGAGCGCCTCGACCAGCTGCTCCAACGCTTCACCGGGCTGGGGGACGGAGACCTGGAACGGGGATTGGAGACGGCGGTGGAGCGAATGGACGCCCGGGACCGGGCCCGGACCCTCCGAGGCGAGCTGGAGCGACAGCATCCCGACCTGGACGAGCTTCGCAAACGCATCCGCCGGGCAGAAGAAGAGGGAGAGGAGTGGACCGCGGACGAGGCGACCCGCGTCCGCGCCGGGGAGCGCTATCGGGAGCTCAACGAGCGGATCGAGGAGCTCATCTCGGAGATCCGGGAAGGAGAAGGCACCCTCCGGGAGCTCGAGAGTCGCACGACCCTCGACCGCATCGAAGGAGAGATCCTCCACGTACGCGAGGAGCTGGAGCGGGTCCGACGTCGCCGGGATCGCCTCGCCCTCCTCGGCGGGATCGTCAGGGTCGCCGACCACCGGTTCCGCGACCGAAACCAGCCGGACGTCCTCCGGACCGCCGGCCGCTATCTCGAGACCATCACCGGAGGGCGCTACCGCCGGCTCCTCATGCAGGAGGGGGAGCTGAGCGGCACCCTCTATCTGGAGGGGCCGGGCTATCCCCACGCCGTCGAGGTGGACACACCCATCTCGACGGGAACCCGGGAGCAGGTCTACCTGGCCCTGCGCCTGGCCGTCATCGACCACCTGGACGCTGGCGGCGAGCGGCTCCCCCTCGTCCTGGACGAAGCCTTCGTGAACTGGGACGTTGAGCGGCGTGGTCGGGCCTTCGCCGTGCTCGGCGAGCTGGCCCGGGAGCGCCAGATCTTCGTCTTCACCTGCCACGAGCCCATGGCCCGGGAGCTGGAGGGGGAGGGCGCCCGGCTCGTCCGGCTGGACGGGCCGGAATGAAGGACGGATCGCCGTGAGCGGCCCCTCGTCGTCCGGCCCTCCGTCCGATGGGTCGGCCGAAGGATCGACTCCGCCGATCCCCCTCCACGTCGAGGAGCACGGGTCGGAAGGGCGTCCCCTGGTCCTGGTCCACGGCTTCGGGGGGCACAGCTACACCTGGCGCTTCTGGACTCCCCGTCTCGCGGCGTCCTACCGAATCTTCCTGGTGGATCTCAAGGGCCACGGCGCCTCGCCGAAGCCGGACGACGACCGGTACAGCCCCTTCGACCAGGCCGATCTGCTTGTGCGGACCCTCCGGACCCGGGGCCTGGAGAGCGCCACCCTGGTGGGACACTCCCTCGGTGGTGGAATCGTCCTCGCCGCCGCTCTCCAGCTCCTGGAGACGGATCCCGGACGAATCCACTCCCTGATCCTGGTCTCGGCCGCCACCCGACCCCAGGAGATTCCCCGCTACATCGGCTGGGCCCGGAAGCCACTCGTCGGACGCGCCTTTCTCCACCTCGTCCCCCCCCGACTTCTCATGCGATGGGCCCTTCGGTCCATCGTCTACGATCCCTCCGACGTCACACCGGGCCAGGTCGAGGCCTATGCCGAGCCCATCCGGTCGTGGAACGATCGACGGGCACTCCTGAAGGGGGCGCGACAGATCGTACCGGAAAACGCCGGAGACGTGGTGGCCCGCTACGGATCGGTGGACCGTCCCACCCTCCTCCTGTGGGGCCGGGAGGACCCGGTGGTCCCCGCGGAGCTCGGACGGGAGCTGGCGCAAGTCCTGCCGAAGGCCCGTCTGGAGATCGTGGAGAAGTGCGGTCACCTGCCCCAGGAGGAACGGCCCCGGGCCTCCCTGAACGCCGTTCTCGACTTCCTCCGGAACGTCCAGGGTGGCTCGTGAGCCCCCTCGGACCATGCCTCGGCGCTCCGCGCGTCGGGAAGCGGCCCGGGAACGCGCGCCCTCGTCTACCGCAGACGCTCCCGGGCCACGGTGTAGAACATCTTGAGACCGACCCGGATCGACGCGCCGAGGGAGCCCGAGATCTTCGATTCCCCCCTCTCCCGGGTCCCGTGGGGAACCTCGATCTCCACGATCCGGAGGCCCCGCTTCGCCGCCCGGATCTGCATCTGGAGCGTCCACCCCCAGTTTCGATCGTCCATCTCGAGGTCGAGGAGGTCCGAGAAGCGGATCGCCCGAAACGGGGGAAGATCCCGGAATGCCGCACCGAACAGGATCCGGGTCAACCCCAGGACCAGCCGGTTTCCCAGACGGGCATGGGCATGGACGTTTCCCCGGCGACCTTCGGCGCCACTTCGAACCCCCAGGACCAGGTCGGCGTGATCCGCCAGGATGGGTCGAACGATCCGAGGAAGGTGGGGAGCTTCCAGATGAGCGTCGGCGTCGACGAAGGCCAGCACGTCCGGCATGGGATCGAGAGATCGAAGGTGCCGGATCCCCGTGAGGCACGCCGCCCCGTAGCCCCGCTC
>JBKHJU010000326.1:0-3433 GCA_046537985.1 Longimicrobiales bacterium | reverse complement strand
CGGCCCCCGGGAAGAGGAGGAGCCCCAGGAGGATGGCGCTCGAGGCGGCCGAGCGGGGGACGGCTCTCATCGTCGTGCCCGCCGATGGAAGAAGCCCCCCAGGGCGAGAAGGGGGTCGGTGGCGGTATCGACGTCCACCAGCTCGGCGCCGGCCCGGGTCAGCCGATCCGCCATCTCGGCCCGGCTCGCCCGGACCTCGGCCCGGAACCGCTCGCGGATCCTGGGGTTTCCCGTGTTCACCACGGTGCGGGTGCCGGTCTCCGGGTCGGTGAGCTCGATCCACCCCACGTCGGGGAGCCGATCCGATGCGGGGCTTCCCACCCGCACACCCACCAGGTCGTGATGCCGGGCCGTTCGGTTCACCGCTCCCTGAAAGCCCGCCTCCCCGGTGGGGTGGATGAAGTCGCTCACGAGGAAGAGGGTCGCCCGTCGATGCAGGGAACGGCGGACCCAGTCCAGCGCCGGAGTCAGATCGGTGCCCGCGCTGCGTGGCTCGTGCTCCAGGAGATCGGCCAGGAGACGGATGGCGTGCTTCCGGCCCGAGCCGGGGGGCAGGACGTGCTCCACCTCGTCGCTGACCAGGACCAGCGCGAAGCGATCGTTCTGCCGCGCGGCGGCGAAAGCGATGGCGGCCGCCACCTCGGCCGCCACCTCGCCGGCGCTGTGCTCGCCCGCGCCCATCCGACCGGATGCGGAGACGTCCACGACGAGGACCACCAGGAGGTCCCGCTCCTCCACGAACTGACGCACGTACGGGGTGTTCCTGCGCGCGGTCACCTTCCAGTCGATGGAGCGGACGTCGTCGCCGGGCTGGTACGGCCGCACGAATGAGAACTCGAATCCCCGTCCGTGGAAGACCGAAGGGTGGTCACCGCTGAAGAGGGATTCGACGAGCCCCCGGGTGCGGACCTCCAGGCTCCGGATCCGCTGGAGGACCTCGGGGCGGATGGCCAGGGCTCCGGGTCCGATCGCGCCGGAGCCGCTGGCGCCCAGGGCTCCGGCGGTGCTCATTTCGATCCCCACTGCCACACGATCTCCCTGCCCGACCCCGTCAGGGAGCCGGGACGGCGGCCAGCAGACGGTCGACGAGCTGATCGGCGTCGATCCCCCGGGCGTCGGCCTCGTACGTCGTCCGGAGACGGTGCCGGAGGACCGGCGGGGCCATCGCCTTCACGTCGTCGGGAAGGACGAAGTCCCGGCCCAGGAGGTAGGCGTGGGCCCGGGCCGCCCGGGTGAGGAAGATGGTGGCCCGGGGAGAGATCCCGAACTCCATGAGCTCCCGCAGATCCGAGAGCCCGGCTCTCTCGGGCTCCCGGGTGGCGAAGACCAGGTCCACCACGTAGTCCTCGATGCTCTCGTCCACCCGCACCTCCTGGAGCTCGGCCCGGGCGGTGAAGATCTCCTCCACCGTGGTGGGCGTCTCGATGGGAGCGTGCTCGGCGTCGGGCTTGAGGGCCACCCGCCGGATGATCTCCCGCTCCTGGGCCCGGTCCGGGTAGCCGATCTTGACCTTCATCATGAAGCGGTCGAGCTGGGCCTCGGCCAGGGGATAGGTCCCTTGGAGCTCGATGGGGTTCTGGGTGGCCAGGACCAGGAACGGGGCCGGCAGGGGATAGCTCTTCCCGTCGATGGTGACCTGTCCCTCCTCCATGGCTTCCAGCAGTGCCGACTGGACCTTCGGCGGGGCCCGGTTGATCTCGTCCGCCAGGATCACGTTGGCGAAGATGGGGCCCTTGGAGACCCGAAACTCGCCGCTCTCGTGGTGATAGACGGGGGTTCCCACGATGTCTCCGGGAAGGAGATCGGGGGTCAGCTGGATCCTGCCGAAGGAGGTGTGGAGCGCGTCCGCCAGCGATCGTACCAGGAGGGTCTTGGCCAGCCCCGGCAGCCCCTCTAGAAGGAGGTGGCCTCCCGTGAGGAGGCCGACGAGGAGGGCGTGGACCGTCTCGTCCTGACCCACCACGCGGAGGCGAACCGCGTCGACCACGTTCTGGAGAAGGCGATGCCCGCTGATCTGGGTGTCCTGGAGCACGAAGAGCCTGGAATGGGAGGATGGAACGGAGGTCGGGACCGCGACTCCGAAGCGGGGCGCGGAGCTCGGCTCCGGCGCTCTGCTCCGGACGAGCTTCGATAGCCTCGTGACAACCACCGGGAAAGTTGGCTTTCGCGGCGGGTTCCGGCAACCGATCGCCGGGCAGGACACCAGGCGCCGCAGCGGGCGGTCCACCGGCCACCGCGGCGCGCGTCGACGGTCGGCACGGGCGGCCGCCCGCGCCGTCAGAGGTCCAGGTATCCTCCGGGAGCCAGGGAGGTGGCCAGCATGACCCGGGAGATGTCCCGGTGCCCGGTCCACGTCTCGGCTCTCCGGTGGTGCGGATCCAGCCAGAATCGGTGAATCTCGTCGCGTAGGGGTAGGTAGCGCTCCATGGGCCGCGCGGAGGTCAGCTCCGCCATCCGCTCCACCGCACCCAGCCCGATGGACAGTCCCAGCTCCCGAAAGGCCAGCCGCCGATCGGCCGACAGGCGGCGGAAGCCGGAGCCGGCCACCGCCGCCACGCTCCGCAGGGACTCGTCGATGAGCTCTTCCGGAAGGTTGGTCACCCCCCGGAGGGCCGTGGGTCGATCCTGAGCCCGGAGCTGGAGGGAGCGGTAGGCATCCACCAGGAGGCCGCCGGCCCCCAGGGCGTCGCTGGTCGCCCAGCTCCCCCGCTCCCGCTCCACCATCTTCCGAAGCAGGTGGAGCTCGGGGGCCAGGACGTCGTGGCGTCCCTCCGGAGCGGTCTCCCGGAGAAGGCTCACCGTCAGGTAGCCGTCCAGGGGATCGTGCTGACCGGTGGACGGAACCAGGGGGCGGGAGAGGTTGATGCTCATCTTCCAGTGGAGACGTCGCTCGCCGCCGTCGGTCCGGGCGAATCCCCGGATCGCCGCGTGGCCGAGCTCCACGCCCCACCGGTGATATTCCGCGTCTCCCGTGACTCTCCAGACCCGGCGCAGGGCGTGCATCCATCGGGTCAGGTAGTGGAAATACTGTCCGTCCCGCTCCCACTCCATTCGTCGATCGTAGGGCTCCCCCGGCTTCCTCTCGGGAAGGGGCTTCCCGATCCGGAGCCCGCCGGCCGTCGGGTGCTGCTCCCCCTCCGCCTCGGGGAGCCCGCTGATCCATCCCTCCCGGGCATCGTCCTCCCGGTGGCGTCCGAGCGTCCGGTGCACCTGATCCACCAGCCGGAGGGCTAGCTCGAGGTACTCCTCCTCGCCGGTGGCTTCGCGGAGTCCGAGGTAGTTGCAGACCGCGTAGGCGTCGGTCCAGAGATACCGCCGAGGTGGTTGCGCCGAGACGAGGCCGGTGGAGCGGGCGAACTCGTCCATGAGCTCCCGGGACTCGGCGAGGGCGGCCGAGCTGTCGGGGCGCTCGGGGCGATTGGCGTATGGATCG
>JBKHJU010000325.1:0-3442 GCA_046537985.1 Longimicrobiales bacterium | reverse complement strand
GCTCGACGTGGTCGAACTGCAACCACCCGGGTCAGCTCGCCGTCACCGAGCTCCCCTACCGGGAGCCGGGGAGTGAGGACGACCTCCCGGATTCCGTCGGCCAGGGCTTCTTCCAGGTGACGGGAGGCTTCGGCGAAGGTGGAGGCGCCGTGATCGACGCCGGGCAGGAGGTGGCAGTGCAGGTCGGTCGGGTAGGACGGCACGGGATCTCCTCGCGGCTGTGGGTAGTGAGTGGCCTGCACCCGAAATCTGGGGATCCCGCATATCAACCGGATGCCACGAATGTATCGAATCTGTCGCGAGGGCCTGTCGGGATGATCGGAGTAGGGCTCTCCGGCGGCCCGTCCGTCCGAGCGAGGCCGCGGGGAGGAGTCCGCCGGGAAGAGGCCGCCGCTCAATCCACCCGGAGCCGCCGGCTGGTGACCATGGGAGTCCGCCCCGCGAGCTGCACGTCGAGGTGGAACGTGTAGACTCCGGGCTCGAACGAGGGGACGTCCACGTTCAGAGCCCGGAAGACCGTCGCGAGGCGATCGAGAGCCCGGTCCTCGAAGCGGATCTCCACCGGGTCCTCGGGCTCGACCAGACGGAGGAATTCTCCGACCCGTCGGAGGAGACTGGGCTCTCCCCGGGTGAAGCCGAGGGTCACCTCCGCCGTCTCGCCGGGACGGAGGCCGTAGAGCTCCCAGGCCACGGTGAAGGCGCCGCCGGCGTCGACCCGGATGGACGGGAGGGTTCGGGGGAGGGCTTCCTCGAGGGATTCCGGAAGGGCACCGTCCCGCTCCAGGAACAGGAGGTCCGAGACGGCGGACTGGCCGGGAGCCAGGCTCTCCTGCCGGACACCCTGGCGTATCCTCCAGGCCCTGGAGGCGTCCTCGTCCCACAGCTCGAGCCCGAGGACGTACTCGCCGTCGCGGACCCGCGCCGTGACGACCCCTTCGGCCCGATCCGACCGGGCTTCGTGTACGGGGCGGCCCTGCCAGTCGAGAAGGAAGAAGCCCGACTCGGCGAAGCCGTCGGGCCCAGAGCCGGGGCTATCGGGCGCGCCCCGCCCTCCGGCACCTCGATCATCGTCCGGCTCTGGCTCCGGCTCGGGCTCCGGACCGAAAGCGGCGAACGGATTGGTCGGCCCGTCCCCCCGGTCGGATGGGTCGGACGCGACGGATGGGTCGCTTCCGGAGCGATCCGTGCCTCCGGTGTCCCGGGGGCCGTCGCTCGGGGAGGGCGCCGGCCGATACGAGGCCACGACCAGGAGGGAGTCCCCACGGCGGAATCGGGCCACCTGGGCCTCCAGGGGGCGGACGTCCCGGGCGTAGGGAGCCACGTGTCCCGTCCTGGGCTCGGGCTCGTCCAGGGTCCACGCTCCCGGGGGGATCTCCGCGGGATCTTCCAGGAACCCCCCGGTGGGGAGGTACTCCCGGTCGTCGGGCGGGTGACGGCCCACGATCCGGCGGGTGTCCGTCATGCTTCGGACGTCCAGGGGCACGCCCGGCCCGGCTCGTCCCGCGTTCCGGATCCGCTCGTATCCCACCTCCTGTCCGTACCGAGCGTTGAGCTCCTCCAGGTCGCGATCCTCGTCGAAGGGGAGGCCGTAGGGGGTCATGGTGCCCCGCCGTATGCGGACCAGGGTCTTCCGGGCCAGGTGGCTGGTCAGGCGGTCGTTCCCGTCCACCAGGTAGAGGGGATCCGAGAGGAGCCAGAGCCGGGTCCAGAGGGCGGCTCGCTCTCCCGGGGCGGCGTCTTGGAAGAGCTCCCGGCCCTCCTCGTCCAGGATGAACTCGGGCGTCCGGTACCATTCCCGGACGTCGGGGGGTGCGTCGGCGAGGGCTTCGGCGAAGGCGCTGTCGGCGGCAGCCATCCGGTCCCCGCCGCCATGGGTCTCGTGGAAGAGGACGTAGCCCAGGAGGGCTTCGCACCACCAGCCGGCGGGCCCGTCGCACCTCCGGGCCAGGGACTCGGCACCCCGGAGGTTGCCGGCCTCCACCATGTAGAAGATCCGCTGGCCGAACACCCATTCGTCTCCCGGAATCCGGTCGGCGATGGCGGCCAGCTCTCGAAGAGTCTCGTTCCGGGCCAGGGAGACCTCGGGGGGCTCCCGTGGGATGGGGGCGTCGTCCCCGTCGTGGCGCAGGCAGAAGCGGCCGATGCGCTCGTCGCAGGTGCTCCTCCCGGTCGCCGTCGAGGGCGGAATGCGCGATTCCCGATAGGCCTCGAAGCGGGCCTGGATTTCATGGGCCCGTTCCCGCAGCTCGGTGGAGTCGGAGCGGAGGGGGTCACCCCGAGAGGGATCGTCCGGTGAGATCTGTGCACCGGCTCCAGATGCCCATACGCCGGCCGCGCAGAGCCAAACGAGCGGCACGATCGTCGAGCATCGGACGACGCCCGGTCCAGGACGCCGACCGACGTCGAGTCCAGGAGATCGGCTCTCGGAGCTACGAGGAAGAAGGTTCACGATCGTTCCCGGGCTCGGGGTGGGGTGAGACCTGATCCGTGGGAAGGACTCGGAGATCGGCGCTCCGGTCAGCCCAGATCCATTCAACACCCGATCGGATGCGGGAGATCCCGGCAGGGCTGGGGGGAGCCGGGGGTGACTTCCCACGGCCCGGGGAAGGCACTGCATGTAGGATGGGATTCCGAAGCCGGGTGTCCGGGGCGCACAGCACACCGGATGAAACCCCGAGGCCCGAGTCTGGTATGCAATCCAGTCGCCACAGCAGCCACCGGGCCGCAGAGGAGGTGCGATGGGTTCCGAAGCTTCACGCGACCGGGAGAGCCGGCCCGACGAGCCCCGCGACGAACTCTCCGCCGAATCCCCCGACGAACCCCCCGACGATTCCGCCGCCTCCATCCCCTGGCAGCAGCGGTTCTACCAGAACATCTGGCTCTGGGCCGTAGCCGCCATCCTCTTCTGGCTCTTCTCCTACGTGGTCTGGGGGTGGGTCGATCTCATGCTCCTGCCCGAAGGCTGAGGGGTCGTGAGCTCCCCCCTCCGCTCCCCCGACGGTGACTGGTGGAGCGTTCCCGTCCACGGGCAGGAAAAGGCCTGGCTGTGGCTCGTCGGCGTCACGTGCATCATTCTCTTCGCCTGGATGGTGGGTTGGATGCTCGTCGGCGAGCAGAATCCCACCGGACCGACCCTCCGCACGAGCCCCGAGGACTTCCGGGCGAAGGTCGCCGCGTACCTGGAGGAGTCCGAGCGAACCGACCAGGGAACCGTTCCCGCGGGCACCGAGATCTTCGTCGGCGGCGTCCAGTTCGCCTGGGACGGCTTCCCCGTCGTCCTGGAAGCGGGCACGGAATACCAGCTCCACCTGAGCAGCTACGACGTCCAGCACGGCTTCTCCATCCGCTACGAGGACGAGCTCTGGAAGCAGGTCAACCTCCAGGCCGTGCCGGGATACGAGTGGATCGTGCCCATGGAGTTCGAGGAGCCGGGCACCTATCA
>JBKHJU010000324.1:0-3452 GCA_046537985.1 Longimicrobiales bacterium | reverse complement strand
GCCGCGGTGGTGGGCGACACCGTGGGCGATCCCTTCAAGGACACCTCGGGCCCCTCGCTCAACATCCTCATCAAGCTCATGAGCGTCGTCGCCCTGGTCCTGGCCCCCTGGTTCGTCCAGATCCACGGCCTGGCCGGCAGCGAGACCACCTCGTGGGTCGTGGAGGTCGTGCGCTCGCTCTTCGGATGATGAAGTGAAGATCGCCGTCGTCGGGGTCGGCGGAGTCGGCGGGTACTTCGGTGGAAGGCTCGCCGCCGTCGGCCACGACGTCACCTTCATCGCCCGGGGTGAGCACCTGGAGGCCATCCGGACCGACGGGCTCGCCGTCGAGAGCGTCCTGGGGGACTTCGTCGTCTTTCCGGCGAAGGCCACCGACGACCCCGCCACGGTGGGGCCCGTGGACCTGGTGATCTTCGCCGTGAAGACGTGGCAGCTCGAAGCCGCCGCGGAACAGGCGAGGCCTCTCTTCTCCGAGTCGTGCTCCCATGGGGGCGACCCGTCCTCCGGCACTGTCCGGTCGTCCGGGACGATCCGGTCCCCCCGGGGCGGCGACGCTCCTTCTTCCGCTTCCTCCGAGGGCACCGTCGCCCTCCCCCTCCTGAACGGCGTCGAGAACGCCGACCTCCTGGCCGAGCGCTTCGGTCGGGAGCGGGTCCTGGGCGGGCTCTGTCGCATCCTCTCCTTCATCGAAGCCCCCGGCCGCATTCGGCACGTGGGACTCGACCCCTCGGTGGTCCTCGGCGAGCTGGACAACCGACGCACCGACCGGGTGGAACGGATCCACCGCACGCTGGTCGACGCCGGCATCCACACCGAGATCGCCCCGGACATCCACGTCGCCATCTGGCGCAAGTTCCTTCTCATCGCCACCTGGAGCGGCATCGGCGCCGTGACCCGGGTACCCATCGGGCGTTGGCGGGAGGTGGACGGGGTCCGGGCCATGGCCGAGGAGGGTCTCCGCGAGGTCGTGGCCGTGGCCCGAGCCCGGGGCGTGGACCTCTCAGCCGAGCAGGTGCGGACGGTCATGGAGGGCTTCGACGCCGCTCCCGCGGACGGCACCGCCTCCATGCAGCGGGACGTCATGGCCGGCCGCCCCTCCGAGCTGGAGGCCCAGAGCGGAGCGGTGGTTCGCCTCGGATCCGAGGCCGGGGTTCCCACGCCCGTTCATGCCTACCTCTACCACAGCCTCCTTCCCCAGGAGCGGCTGGCCCGGGAGGAATCCGAAACGTAGGAGCCGGGCGCCGGTTCCTCCGGCCCCGTTCGCCCCGTCGGCCCGACACCCGGTTTACCGACTCGGCCCCCCCACCTAGCTTCAAAAAATCGAGCCGATTCATTCGAATCCGCGTCCCGCCCCGCCCACGAGGTCGCGCCGATGTCCCGCGAGCCCACCTTCGACAACGCCATCGCGTTCGCACAGGACCTGATCCGGATCCCATCGCCTTCCGGGAAGGAGAAGGAGGTCGCGGATCGGGTGCGGGAGGAGCTCGACGCCCTCGGCTTCGAGGACGTGACCGTGGACCGATGGGGGAACGTCGTCGGCCGGATCCCGGGATCGGGTGAAGCCCCGTCCGTGATGCTCAACGCCCACCTGGACGTGGTGGCGGAGGGAGATCCCGACGAGTGGGCGTTCCCCCCGTACGGCGGCGTGGTGGAGGGGGGATACCTCCATGGCCGGGGCGCCATGGACATCAAGGGTCCGTTGGCCGTCCAGGCCTATGCCGCGGCGGCTCTGGGCGCCGGAGGTTTCGCCGATCGCTCCGGCTCGGACGACTCCGCCGGCGATGAGGGATTCCCCGGGACCGGGGATTCGAAGGCCTTCCGCGGGCCTCCGCCCGGCGACGTCGTCGTCGCCTTCACCGTCCACGAGGAGCGAGGTGGGCTCGGACTGCACCGCCTGCTCGATTCGGCCGAAGAAAAGCCCGGCGCCGTGATCCTCGGAGAGGCCACCCAGGGAGATATCACCATCGGCCATCGGGGCCGGGCCGAGCTGGAAGTGGTCGTCCACGGAGTCGCCGGGCACGCCAGCGCCCCGGAGAGGGCCAGGAATTCCCTGGACCTCGTCGGGCCCGTGCTCCAGGGGATCCGGGATCTGGCGAAGAACCAGAACTCGGACCCCGTCCTCGGATCGGGCTCCGTGGTCGCCACCATGATCGACGTCCTTCCCGAGACCCGGAACGTCATCCCGGACCGGGCCGTGGTCGTGGTGGACTGGAGGGTGCTCCCCGGCGAGACTCCCGACGACACCCGGGAGCGCCTGGAGCGGGCCGTGGAGGGAGCCGTCGCCCGGATCGTGGGCGGCGTGCCGGAAGGCTTCTCCATCGAGGTGCGGGTCAACGAGGAGCACCAGTCCTGCTACACCGGCGAGAGCGAGACCCGGGCCCTCTTCGCTCCCGGATTCCTCATGGACGAGGACGATCCCATGGTCCTGGCCGCCGCCCGGGCCGCCGGGCGCAAGGGCGACCCCGGCACCCCCGCCCGGATCCGCCCCTGGACCTTCGCCACCGACGGGGGCTGGAGCTGCGGCCTCCTCGGGATCCCCACCATCGGCTTCGCCCCGGGCGAGGAGCAGCACGCCCACACGAACCGGGAGCGCCTCTCCCTGGAGGACGCCCGCTGGGCCCTGGAGCGCTACCCGGAGATCATCGTGGCGGTGCAGGAGGCGCTGAAGGAAGGGGGCTGAGCGGGGGACGCACGCACCTGGACAAAGGGCCACTCCCAGCGCGCCATGGAGCCGCCCGGGGGATTCCCTTCGGATGTGGGAGCGAAAGACCATGCGCCCCGAGCTCCCAGGGAGGCCCATGCCGTATCCCTCTCATCCTGACTCGTCCCGTCCTTCCTCGTCTTCGTCTCGCCGTGCCCCGCAGCCTCATTCCCCGTCCTCGCCCCAAGCAAATCGCCTGCGGGACGCCGAGCTCCTGACCCGGACCGCCGACGAGCTCCGCCTACGGGGATACAGCCCGAAGACCCGAAAGGTCTACCTCGGCCACGTGCGGCGATTCCTCGAGAGCACCCCGCATCCTTCCAACGACATGGGCCGGCGCCGAGGACCGTCGCCGGGAGCCCGCGACTTCCATCCCACGCCGGAAGACGGCCGGACCTACCTCCTGGAGCTCCTCCGGACCCGGGGACTGAGCCACAGCTACGTCAATCAGGCGGTGAGCGCGCTGAAGTTCTTCTTCGTTCACGTCCTGGAGATGGATCCGCCGGAGGTTCGCCTGCCTCGTCCCAAGGTGGATCGATCCCTTCCCGTGATCCTCGGCAGGGACGAGGTCGCCCGGCTGTTGGGCGTCCTCCGGAACCGAAAGCACCGGGCCATCCTCATGATGGTGTACTCGGCCGGGCTCCGGGTGGGCGAGGTGGTACGCCTGAGAGTCCAGGATGTCGATGCGGAGCGGATGCTGATTCATGTTCGGAAGGCGAAGGGGAAGAAGGACCGCTATGTGATGCTGTCG
>JBKHJU010000323.1:0-3478 GCA_046537985.1 Longimicrobiales bacterium | reverse complement strand
GTCGTAGAGATCACGGGTGATGGGGTCGCCGGTGTCGGGCCCGCATCCGGACGACGTTCCACAGCACGTCCCCTTCGAGCCTTCCGAAGCCCGCCGGGCCGCCTCTCCATACTTCTCTCTGACGACTTCCCTCACGTCGCTCCCCGCTGGCACCTTCGTCATGATCGCCTCCATATCAATGTCTGTTGATGTATTTAGGACAGAAAAACGCCCACCACGCCTTTCTTCTGCTGAGCGAGGCACATCCGTGCGCAGGGAGCGTCACGCGCAGCAACTCCCCTCACGTCACGCGCAGCAGCTTCCCCCTTCCGAGGATCCGATCCTCCACTCCTCTCCGGGCTTCACCTCTCCCAGGAAGGCCCGCATCTCCTCCAGGGCCCCGGGAACCAGGGAGTAATAGACCCATCGGCCATCTCGCCGATCCGACACCACCCCCGCCTCCTTCAGCTTCTTCAGGTGGAAGGAGAGTCGCGACTGGGCCGCGTCCAGGTCGTCCTGGAGCTCGCAGACGCACCGCTCCCCTCCCGAGAGCCGCCGCACGATCTCGAAGCGGGTCTCCTCCGCCACCGCCTGGAAGCGCTGGAGGAGGATCGCCTTTGGGAGGGTGACGCGATCGGATTGCGTCGTCTGGTTGCTCATGCTGGAAAAATATCAATTAATATTGATGTGTCAAGGGCCGACGGCGTCCCCTCGGCGGTCTCCCCGATCCCGATGAACCCCGCCACCTCAGCTCGACGATGGGGTGGGGTGGGTGAGCGTCCGCCGGCTCGTGCGGCGCCCGGGCGGACCGGATCTCTTGACATGGCGGGTGCCTGGAACGCAGCTTGAAAGCTCGTTGAGTTTGATTCTCAATAGCATCTTACTGCCTCCTGTCAGGGGTACCTACATGAACCTTCGCTCTCTTTTCGTCACCGGCGTCCTGGCGGCCTTCGGGCCCTCCCTCCTGGCCGCCCAGACCGGAGCCGTCCAGGGTGCGGTCACCGGGGCCCGGACCGGGGACCCGGTGTCCGGGGTCCAGATCTCCGTGGGTGAGACGGAGATCGGTGGCCTCTCGGACAGCGACGGCACGTTCACGATCGTGAACGTCCCCGTCGGTGTCCACACGGTCACCGCGAGCTCCGTCGGGTACGGCACCGTCTCGAGAGAGGTTCGCGTCCAGCGGGGCGAGACCGTCAGCCTCCAGATCGAGGTGGCCCGGGAAGCCGTCGAGCTGGGAGGGATCACCGTGACGGGACGGCGCGGAGGGTACCTGCCCGAAGAGACGACCATCGGCACGAAGGTGGCCGGGTCGCTGATGGAGGTGCCCCGGTCCGTGTCGGTCATCACCCAGGAGCGGATGGTGAGCCAGGGCGTCGAGAGCCAGGCCGAGGCGCTCCGCTACACCGCCGGGGTTCAGGCCGAGTCGTACGGGCCGGATCTCGTCTACGACTGGACCCAGATCCGGGGATTCCAGCAGTACGGACAAGATCTCTTCCGGGACGGGATGCAGCTCCGCTCCGCCAGCCAGGCAACCCTTCGTCTCAACCCCTTCGGCGCCGAGCGGGTCGAGATTCTCCGGGGCCCCGCCTCCGTCCTCTACGGCCAGAGCAGCGCAGGCGGCTTCGTGAACTACGTGAGCAAGACTCCCACGTCGCAGCCCTTCGGCGAGGTCACCCTTCAGACGGGCAGCTACGACCGTCTCCAGGGAAACGTCGACGTCACCGGCCCGATGTCGGAAGGGGGTGACTTTCTCTACCGGCTCACGGGCCTCGCCCGTAGCGCGGACGCCCAGGTCGACTTCTCGCAGGACGACCAGATCTTCGTCGCTCCCGCCCTCACCTGGGAACCCGGATCCAGCACCACCCTCACCGTTCTCGGCGACTACCAGCGGGACGACGCCGTCCGGGGAACGAGCTTCCTGCCGTCGTCCGGGACCCTCGAGCCGAACCCCAACGGCACGATTCCGGCCGACCGCTTCGACGGAGTCCCGGGATTCAACGGCTTCGAGCGGGATCAGTACTCCTTCGGCTACCTGTTCGAGCACGGCTTCGACGATCGCTGGAGCGTCCATTCCAGGGCCCGCTACACGAGCATGGAGAACGACTACCAGATCGCCTGGGGCGCCGGGCTCCAGGCCGACCAGCGGACCATGGACCGACTCTGGTTCTCGGGCCTGCCGACGCTGGACATCCTCACGGTGGACAACCACGTGGTCACCGGCTTCGCCACGGGGAGGGTGACCCACGAGGTCCTGGTCGGCCTGGATTACCAGAGGCACATCCTGGACGAGCGCTGGGACTACGGGACGGCGGACCCCATCGACGTCTTCGACCCCGACTATGGGGAAGATCCCCTCCAACCCGCCTTCTTCTCGTCGGATGTTCGGAGCGAGCAGGACCAGGTCGGGCTGTACGTCCAGGACCAGATCGAGCTGGATGCGTGGACCCTGGTCCTGAGCGGTCGCCAGGATTGGGTCGACACCGAGAGCCGCGATCGGATCGCCGCATCCACGACCCGGCAGTCGACCGACGTCCTGAGCGGGCGGATCGGAGTCCTGTACGAGGCGGAAGTCGGCCTGGCTCCCTATGCGAGCTACTCCGAGTCCTTCCTGCCCCTGCTGGGCACGACGGCGACCGGAGAGGCCTTCGAGCCCGAGACGGGGAAGCAGTACGAAGTGGGCGTGAAGTACCAGCCCGATGCCGCCAGCAGCTACGTCACGCTGGCCGCCTTCGATCTCCGGCGCCAGAACGTGCTCACACCGAACACGAGCGACCCGACCTTCCAGGTCCAGACCGGGGAAATCCGCTCCCGTGGCGTCGAGCTGGAGGGTGTGGCCAGCCTGCCCTCGGGACTCGACTTCACGGCCACGTACACCTTCCTCGACACGGAGGTGACGGAGAGCAACGCCGGAGACGAAGGAAATCGCCCCATCATCGTCCCTGAGCACGCGGCTTCCGGCTGGGCCGACTACACCTTCATGGACGGAAGCCTCGAGGGTCTCGGCTTCGGAGTCGGGATCCGGTACACCGGATCGACCTGGGGGAACGCGGCGAATACGCTCGAGGTTCCGGGGTACACGCTCTTCGACGGAACCGTTCACTACAGCTGGGAGAGCTTCCGCCTCGGGCTGACCGCCAGCAACATCTTCGACGAGGCGTACGTCGCTTCGTGCTACGATGCCACGTCCTGCTTCTACGGAGCCACCCGCTCCTTGCGGGCGGACGTCGCCTACCGGTGGTAGGGGATCATCCTCCTGGACGCGCCGGGCCGTGACCGCACCGTCCACCGGTTGACTCCGGGGGTCGGATGAAGCTCGCACGCTCGCGGGTCCGGTCCGGCGTCGTCCTCCTCCTCGCCTTCCTCGCAGGTTGCGGAGGTGGGGAATCCGCACCCGGTCACGGGACCTCGTCCAGGGGGGAATCGACGCCCGAAGGCACGGAAGCCTCCCCGCCGGTCGGCAGGAATTGCGCCCCACGGATCATCGATCACACGCACGGAC